>NZ_JBOFLP010000181.1:0-48526 GCF_051657925.1 Chroococcidiopsis sp. | reverse complement strand
CAACCCAATCGGAAGAGACCTATTCGATGGTGACGGCAAACCGCTTCTGGTCGCAGATTTTCGGGATTGCTTTTTCCAACAAGCGCTGGTTGCACTTCTTCATGTTGTTCGTGCCAGTGACCGGACTGTGGATGAGTGCGGTGGGAGTCGTCGGCTTGGCGGTGAACCTACGGGCATATGACTTCGTCTCTCAAGAGCTGCGGGCAGCAGAAGACCCCGAGTTCGAGACTTTCTACACCAAGAACATTCTGCTCAACGAGGGCATCCGTGCTTGGATGGCGCCTCAAGACCAACCCCACGAAAACTTCGAGTTCCCTGAGGAGGTTCTACCCCGTGGAAACGCCCTATAATTCATCATTTAATCGCGGCTTAACCTTAGGTGGCGGTCGCGACCAAGAATCTTCAGGATTTGCCTGGTGGGCTGGTAACGCCCGATTGATCAACTTATCTGGTAAACTGTTGGGCGCTCATGTTGCCCACTCAGGTTTGATTGTTTTCTGGGCAGGAGCAATGACTTTATTTGAAGTCGCTCACTTCATCCCAGAAAAACCAATGTACGAGCAAGGTTTAATCTTGCTACCTCACCTGGCATCTCTCGGTTGGGGTGTAGGTCCTGGTGGAGAAGTCATCGATACTTTCCCTTACTTCGTCGTTGGCGTACTGCACCTTATCTCTTCCGCCGTGTTGGGATTTGGTGGAATTTACCACGCGATTCGCGGTCCAGAAACTTTAGAAGAGTACTCCTCTTTCTTTGGTTACGACTGGAAAGATAAGAACAAAATGACCAGCATCATTGGTTTCCACCTGATTATTTTGGGATGTGGGGCATTGTTGCTGGTGCTGAAAGCCATGTTTTTTGGCGGTTTGTACGACACCTGGGCTCCCGGTGGTGGCGACGTTCGCGTCATCTCTAACCCTACCCTCAACCCCGCAGTTATCTTTGGTTATTTACTGAAGTCTCCGTTTGGCGGCGAAGGCTGGATTGTCAGCGTCAATAACTTAGAAGATGTCGTTGGCGGTCACATTTGGGTTGGTTTGACTTGTATCGCAGGCGGGATCTGGCACATTGTAACCAAGCCTTTTGCTTGGGCGCGTCGTGCTTTCATCTGGTCTGGTGAAGCATATCTATCCTACAGCTTGGGCGCTCTGTCCTTAATGGGCTTTATCGCCTCCTGTATGGTTTGGTACAACAACACCGTTTATCCCAGCGAATTTTACGGTCCTACTGGTCCAGAAGCTTCTCAAGCTCAAGCTTTGACTTTCTTGATCCGCGACCAACGCTTGGGTGCTAACGTCGGTTCCGCTCAAGGTCCTACAGGTCTGGGTAAATACTTGATGCGCTCTCCAACAGGGGAAATCATCTTTGGTGGTGAGACAATGCGTTTCTGGGATTTCAAAGGTCCTTGGTTGGAGCCACTACGCGGTCCCAATGGTCTTGACTTAGAAAAGATCAAGAACGACATTCAGCCTTGGCAAGCACGACGTGCTTCTGAGTACATGACTCACGCACCTCTGGGTTCTCTAAACTCTGTGGGTGGTGTGGCTACGGAGATTAACTCCTTTAACTATGTATCTCCTCGCGCTTGGCTAGCTACTTCTCACTTTGTACTAGGCTTTTTCTTCCTAGTCGGTCACTTATGGCACGCCGGTCGCGCTCGCGCTGCGGCTGCTGGTTTTGAGAGAGGTATTAACCGTGAATCCGAGCCAGTAATGGCTATGGGCGAATTAGACTAAAACAATTTTGGGGTTGGAGTTAAGCTCCACCCTAAATTGATAAGGCTCCTGCGTTAGAGCGGGAGCCTTTCGCATGGCACGGGTTTTATGACAGAATCTTTTATGTGGTGCAAAAAAGCTACGTTAGCGAGGTGCGATCGCAGTTATTGCTTCTTGCTCACTCCAATCTCAGTTGATGGTGACGACCATGCCAGACTCAAACTTAACCGATCGCCTACAATGGACGACTGAAGCCCAAATTAAGTTAAAAAAGATTCCCTTTTTCGTTCGTTCTCAGGCAATCTCGCGCATAGAACAGTTGACGCGATCGCGGGGTCAAGATATTGTTACGGCAGAGATTGTCGAACAAGCCAGGTTGGAGTTTGGACAATAAGAAACCTAGCTCGATCTTAGAGTTTGTGAGTGCGATCGCACTGTTCTTTCAAATTCTCGCTATTTTGCTGCCAACTGCATTTTTTGACATGCGTTACCTTCTTTGCGGTTTCACGACTAGCTAACGCAGTATGAGCAATACAAGTAGAAACACAACTAACACTCATCATATTGCTTTCCTCTATAAATAGATCTATTAGCAATAGTTGTATTGGCTATGCTGAACAGATACAGAAATAGAATACTAACTTTGATTAGTTTTGCAACACAATACTGACAATAGAATCCTAGCAGAGCTGAGAGAGTTTGAGTAGCGGCTCGGCACATACTTTTCTATCTTGACATAAACACATTTTTGACTGAATCTGCTTTAAAGAAGCAATGCAATGAATGTCACGAATAGTGGTATATTGCTAAGAGCAAATCATATACATAAATTTACATAAGCCGATATATGGCAACTTTACAGCAAAAGCCACTAACGCTGCGGCGCAATTTTTCTTGGAATTTTGTTGGTAATGTTGTCTACGCAGCCTGCCAGTGGGGAATGCTAGTCGTACTTGCTAAAGTAGGCAGTCCAGAAATTGTCGGACAGTTCACATTAGGGTTGGCAGTTACAGCACCAATATTCTTGTTTGCCAATCTTCAATTACGAACTATCCAAGCAACAGATACCAAGCAACAATATGTTTTTGGCGATTATTTAGCACTGAGACTAATTGCTACGGCTTTAGCGATTCTCGCGCTCGCTGGGATTGGTCTAGGTACGGGATACCGCTTAGAGACATCGCTAGTTATTTTAGTCGTGGGAGTTTCCAAAGCACTAGAGTCGATTAGCGATGTGTTTTACGGGTTAATTCAGCAACGCGAACGGATGGATCGAATAGCCATTTCGATGATGATTAAGGGACCGCTATCATTGTTATTTTTAGGACTTGGAGTTTATTTAACTCGTAGCGTCTTCTGGGGAGCCGTGGGATTAGCTATTGCTTGGGCAATTGTCTTGCTTGGTTATGACATCCGTAGTGGTGCTTTAATGCTCAAAATGCGACCTGTAGCACCACAGCATTTTAAAGATGTAAACCCAGATGTGGTAGAAGAAAATCTCCGACCTCGCTGGCATTTTCAAACACTGAAACAACTAATCTGGCTCTCTCTACCTTTGGGAGTTGTCATGATGTTGATTTCTCTCAACGGTAACATGCCTCGCTATTTTATCGAGCGTTCTTTAGGAGATAGAGAACTGGGCATATTTGCTGCTATTTCATATCTAATGGTAGCAGGAAGGATGTTAGTGTTTTCTTTGGGAGAATCAGCTAGCCCACGACTAGCAAAATATTACGCCGCAGGTGATGGCAAAGCTTTTCGTACTCTATTAATTAAGTTAGTGGGAATTGCTGTACTGTTAGGTTCAGCCGGAGTTTTGGTAGCCCTGATAGCTGGGCGACAAATTCTTACTTTGCTTTACCAAGCAGAATATGCCGAACGTGCGGACTTGTTCGTTTGGTTAATGATAGTTGCAGGAATTACCTATATAGCCTCTTTCCTCGGCTACGGCATGACAGCAGCTAGATACTTTCGGATTCAGATGCCATTATTTGCATCAGTGACAGCTATTTCTGCCCTAGCTTGCTTCTGGCTGATTCCCACTCGCGGACTCCAGGGAGCAGCGATCGCTTTGCTAATCGGGTCGATTGTTGAAGTCAGTACGACGACGATCGTTATCCTTCACGCACTGCATCGACTCCAGACACGCAATTTTGAGGGACAGTAGACTATGACATTCACCGATCGGCGTCCAATTCGCATCCTCCAGGTTGTTGGAGGAATGGTTCGAGGTGGCATTGAAACCTGGTTAATGAATGTTTTACGGCACATTGACCGCGATCGCTTTCAGATAGATTTTTTGGTTCATACAGACCGACCGTGCGATTACGACGACGAAGTTCGCGCTCTAGGAAGCAAAATCATCCCGTGCTTGCATCCTTCAAAGCCATGGTTATTCGCTCGAAACTTCAGACAGATCTTGCAAGATTATGGACCTTACGATGTAGTTCACAGTCAGCTTTATCTTTTTAGTGGCTTTATACTACGCCTAGCAGCTCAAGAGAAAGTTCCTATTAGAATATCACACGTACATCCCCTTACTGACATCAAAGGAAGATCTTTTCTTAGATCTATTTATCGGCAGATCATGACTAGGTGGACATCAAAGTATGCAACGCACATAATAGCCCCCTCGAAGACTAGCTTAGAGGCTTTTCAGGCTATATGTGACTGTTCGCACCAACAGACATACATTCTATACAATGGGGTTGAAATAGATCGTTTTGAGAAAAATATCGATAAAGTTTCCGTACGCCAAAAGCTTTCACTACCAATTGAAACACCAATTATTATATATGTAGCTCGTTTTGCTCCTCATAAAAATCATTTGCAAATGATAAGAGTTGCAGAGCAGATAAACCAAGGTAAGATTCAAGCGCACTTCGTAATGGCAGGCTCCACAGGTGAACACCTGACGATGTTGAGAGAGCGAGTCGAGCGGAGACAAGATATTTCAATTATTACGGGACTTAATGATGTTTCTCACCTTTTAATGGCATCCGATTTATTCTTTTTCCCTTCTTTGGAAGAAGGATTTGGAGTTGTTGCCATAGAAGCTGCTGCTGCTAGTTTGCCTATTGTTGCTACAAACCTGCTCACTATTCGCGAAGCCTGTCCGCCAAGTCATCATGCTTTTATGTTTTCTCCCAACGACGATGCAGCAGCTTGTGCAAACATTTTAAAAATTTTGAATGATAAAGAATTAAAAATGAAACTCTCTGATGATGCAAAGCAATGGTCTAATAATTTTCCAATTAGTAAATCAGTAGACAGTTTAGTCAATATATATGCTCATCTCGGCAAAAGTTTTACATTCCAATAACAGATACTAAATAAAAAAATACCAGTAGCCTCAATGTCGATCTTGGAACTACCGTTTTGGCTCGGTCTTCTACTATGGTCTTTACTTCCAGCTACCCGTACTCCCTGGTTTACAATCGAATCAATACCCATTAGTAGTCAAGACATTGTTATTATTATAGTTGCTTGTTTTTACGCATTATTACCAGCTATAGACAAACGCCCAATTATAAATACCATACATAAACATTGGCATGGTCACTTACCAATATTGACTGTTGCTATAGTGCTTTACGCTGCTTTATCAGTGACGTGGAGTGAGATGAGAGAACGAGATACTATAGCAATGCTTTACACGCTGGTTTTAACAGCATCAGGGTTTTCCCTTGGCTATAACTTAGTAGTTAAAAGATCCAGTGATTCTGTCCGCCCTTTTCTGTGGCGACTTACAGTTTATTTAGCATTGTTAGGTCTGTTATATTCAGCAGCTTCCCTCTTAACTCTAAGTGTCGCAGATGTAAGAGCTGACACTGAGAACATGGCAAGTGAGTTTGGTATTCCAAGGGTAGGAGGACCATTATTCATAGCGAGTACTGGGTATTTCATCTTGATACCCGCTCTATCATTTGCGATTCAGGAGTTAATTCGTAATCCAGCTAGACGTTTATTTAAAGCCGTTGTTATATTTGCCCTGATGCTGACTAACATTGGCATGGGATCGCGAGGTGCACTGATAGTGATTGGTGCTTTTTTGCTTTCACTCATTTTTTCGACGAAGAAGAAAAAGCAGGCAATAGTTGCTGCCTTAGTAATGATTATTGCTGTGACAGTATCAGCATGGTTATTTTTTTCACAAGCAAATACTGAGCGTTTGCAGTCTTTGGACGATGATAGTCGTACAGAAACATACTTGACATCATTTGACATTATTAGCCATCGTTCTACGGAGCTAAATTTTTTAGGTTCGGGATATGGCTCATACTGGCACTGGTATCTTCCAGATGTTGAAGCAGAAGGAGCGCTTAAGTCAGGTGAGTTTTTTATTTCTACTCCGTTCGGCGATATGTTATATAATCCTCACTCAACTTTCCTGTTACTAATTGTCGAGTTAGGAACAGTAGGTTTAGCATTTTTTCTGTTTTTATGGAGCACTTTACTGAGAGTCTTACTGAAGAACTTAACATTTCCGATTTTTGCTTCGGGTATCTTTGCATCAGGAATTGCAATGTTTTTTGACTGCTTTTTGTTCAAAAACGCTCAACTCAATACTCTATGGTGGATTTTTTTGTTTGGAGCTTTAGCACTCAAAGTCAATAAGAATTAGGCTGTATGTCTTGAACGATCGCAGATAAAGCAAGTGAAACAACAACTATCCCAATCTTTTTCTAATCGTAAGATAGCTTTACTTTCTATCATCATTTTAATCCTATTAAGTTCGTTGTATTTAATTTACAATAACGTTTTTGAATTCTCCTCATATTGCTCTACTGTTCCGCTAGAAGATCTTCTGAATTATGGAACAGAAATACGTACTGACGGAGTTACCTTAGTTAAAGGTAAGCCATTTTTTCCATTTGGCTTCTATCATGTCTCTTGGGAAACAACTACACAGGAACGAAAAAATGCTCTAAATGAAATTGCTAATGCTGGTTTTAATACAATTCATGTTTCAGTAACCAGACTTGAAGATTATGCAGAATTCTTAAATGAAGCTGAAAAACTTGGCGTATATGTCATTAGCGAACAAAATGTAGGTTTGCTAAATTTAATAAGTGCTTTTAAACATAAACCTGCTGTTCTTGGATGGAACATCGCAGATGATGTAGATAACGGTAGATTCCTTCCCAGCAAGATCTGGAAACTCCACCAATTAGTAAGAAAGGCAGACCATAGCCATATTACATATGTTAGCGGCTTCTCCGAGCGAATTAAGCAATTTGCGAATTGTTCTGACGTAATTGGTATGCAATCATATCCAATTAGATATGGAAAAGAAAGAGAGCTATCTTCGACTTACTCCCAAATCTCTATAGCTCGTGACGCAATCTCAGCTTTTAATAGAAGCTTTTATGCAAACTTACAAACTTTTAATTGGTCGAATGTAAAGCCTCTAGAATATAAAGGTACCCGCACGCCAACATTTAAAGAAGTGAGAAATATGACTTATCAAGCATTGTTAGCTGGTGCTAAAGGCATTATTTATTACACCTATCACGATTCTAGTTGGCATTTACCATCACAGTCGCAACTATGGAATGAGCTAAAGTCTTTAGCTCCAGAAATTAGAGAAATTAGTTCGATCTTGTTAGAAGGAAAATTCCAAAAAGTTGAAGCAAATTCAAAAAGTATAATATCTGGAATTTGGGTCGATCGAAATGAAGCTTTAGTAGTTGTTGTTAATACGTCATACGATCGAGCCATTGAAATAAAACTTGAACTTCCTATAAGCGCGAATACAGCACAATTATTGTTCCAAAAGAATACTTCTATAAAAAATATTGGTAGCAATAAAATACACGATGTACTTCAGCCTTTAGCAGTCTATGCTTATAAATTAAAAGCTTAAATAGAACGGCAATATTTTATAAGTTTAAGCAAATTGTTTTAATTCTGTGATTACCTAAAATCAGGAGATTTTTGATGGATGTCGCGATCGCACTTGAGCATCGTTTTGAAAGCACGCCAGACGGCAAAGTCTGGACTCAGACACAGTTTCCATACCAATTCTGGCTGCGTTACTTAGAGGTATTTGAACGCGTATGCGTAGTTGCAAGAGTACGCGAGGTGCCAAACGCTCAACCAGGCTGGCAGCGTGCCGATGGCGAAGGAGTTTCCTTTGCTGCCGTGCCGTATTACATCGGACTTTGGCAATATCTCCTGCGATCGCGACAAGTTAAGCACGCTGCTAGAAATGCAGTGGGGAATAGCGATGCCGTGATTCTGCGTGTTAGTTCTACCATAGGAGCCTGTATCGAACCAATGTTACGCAAAACTGGGCATCCTTATGGCGTAGAAGTTGTAGCCGATCCATACGACCTATTCGCACCTGGTTCCATTAAACATCCCTTACGTCCATTGTTTCGCTGGTATTTTTTCAACGAACTCCGACATCATTGCGCTGGTGCTGCTATCGCAGCATATGTGACTCAAAATGCATTACAGCAGCGATATCCACCAGCCAAAAATGCTTTTTCAACTTACTACTCTGACGTTGAGTTACCGGATTCGGCTTTTGCATCTGCTCCTCGTTTTTCCTTGCAGGAAAAACGAGCGATCGCCTTGATTTTAGTAGGTACGCTAGCTCAGCTCTACAAAGCACCAGATGTACTCATCAAAGCTGTTGCTAGCTGCATACACGATAAAGGATTAAATTTAACCTTGACTCTGGTTGGAGATGGCAAGCATAGATCGGAACTAGAAGCTTTGGCTGCCGAGCTGAAAATAGCAGAATACGTTCGCTTTCTCGGTCAATTAACCGTTGGTGATGCCGTACGCACCCAGTTAGATCGAGCGGACTTATTCGTGCTTCCTTCTTATCAAGAAGGTATGCCTAGGGCAATGATTGAAGCAATGGCACGAGGATTGCCTTGCATTGGCTCTACAGTAGGAGGCATCCCTGAATTATTACCTGCTGAAGATATGGTATCCCCTGGTAATGTTATGGCTTTAGCAGACAAAATCCACGAGATAGCGATCGATCCAGATCGTATGGCGCAAATGTCAGTCCGCAATCTGGAAAAAGCAAAGGAGTATAGAGAAAAATTGCTCCGCGAACGTCGGAGCGAGTTTTATCGTCAAGTGAGAAAGACAACGGAAGCTTGGTTAAATATAAAAGAAGGACAGAAAATCGTTCGAGTAGCTAGGTCATAACAGTTACTTTAAATTGAGTTTATATACGTGTACATCTTTAGGTTTAATTAAGCCAGAAAGTTTACTACCTTCAAGAACCATCCCAGAAGGACGGTTAGCAAACATTGGCGAAACGCTCTGCACATTCGTCAAAGGAAGTGTAAGAGAAACACTCTTACTACTATTATTAGCAGTATTGATCGCCACAACTGTAGCTTGGTTTTGGTAAATCCAAACTCCAGCTAGCGTACCTTCTACTCCAGTAGAAATTTGCTTAAAACTGCCACTTAACAAAGTAGGACTGAGTTGCTTAATTTCGGGAGCTAAAGATTTTACTCCTTTCCATAAACTTCTATGGCTTTCTAAGCTCCAAACATCGCCTTGAAAGGCATAAAATATAATTCCCTTAGCGCCAGCTAGTAATGATTGGTATGCCATATTTCTCACCTCCATAGAAGTGGGTGCGCGCATACCTAAATACTTTTCTTCTCCTGGTTTTTCCTCTAACCAGCTAAAGGTCTGTAAATTTGCATAGAGTTTTCGATTATGTTTTTTGCTGGCATTATAAGCAAGAGAAATATGAGGATAGATTGAAGGTAATTCGTATATCTTGCCAAATTGAATCGGATATGCTTGCATTCCAACCGTATCTGCACAATTCGTAAATTGTTCGATGTTGCTTGAATAACCACTAATATATGTAGGACGGTTGGGGTCGATTTCTTTTACCTGTTGGTGAGATTCACAAACCTCTTTGGGAGTACGCTTGCCGTTATCAACATCATCGGCAATATTCCATCCCAAGACAGCTGGTTTATTTTTAAATTTATTTATTGTATAAACCCGATCGACACCAAACTCACTTATCACTTTAACACCTAGTTTTTGAGCTTCATCAAGAAATTTTTCATATGCTTCTAAATCGCTGGGGCTAACTATTGAGGCGTGAATTGTATTAAAACCAGCAGCAGCTATCCTTTGTAGGGCTTGGAGTCGTTGCTCGGGTGTAGATTTCCATGAAACATGATAGAATCCAATTGGGAAAAATGAGTCATTATTGCTCAGACTTTTTGTTGTATCAATCGTTTTATTTTGCTTGTTTGAAGAGGTGGACTCATTACATCCTGCCGATGAAGTGCAAAGTAATGATATAAGTGTGGCTAGCGCTATTCTTTTTTGCCAAGTGCAAACCGATTTTGTGGCTTTATCGAAATCTTGAGGATCGCAATTTTGGTTTTGAATTATGGCGATCAAACGACGTGAAAAATTCATAGCATTTACTCTTGCATTAAAAAAGTAGATGAAAACAATTTGGCTCGAAGTAAAGTATCTCAACTAGTATTAATAAGTCATGCTACTGACTTATTGAATTGAAATTTAGCTCGACTTTAATTAAATGAGCTATAGATAAATTTAATTTCATTTTTTTCTCAACTCAATAGAGATTTTACTGAACAGCATAAACAAGAATTCTTACTGAAATATCCGAATTTATTCGCAGTTCCAGAGCGACCAAACACATTCTTATTTTATTTTAAGTAAGCCAAGGTAAGTCATTCTGCTTAAGTAAATAAATGCGCGATCGCTGATGAGAAAATACTCCCCGTAGAACTATGTATGTTGTACTTTAGTAATGGATCTGAGACAATAAAATTCTGGATAAACAATATGAGTTTCTACTGAGAATTTAGGCGCTACATATGAAAAAAATTTTATGCGTTACTACAGTTCCAGATACGCTGTGCGCATTCGTATTGCCGTTTGCCCATCATTTCCGTTCTCTGGGTTGGCAAGTCGATGCAATGGCTCAAGGAGTTTCAACTAACGCTGACTGCTTGCAGACTTTCGATCGCGTGTGGGAAATTGAATGGTCGCGCAACCCGCTCCAACTACAAAATTTGACAGTCGCGCCGCGTCAAATTAGAACAGTAGTGGAGCAAGAAGGATACGATATCGTTCACGTCCACACGCCCGTCGCCGCATTTGTCACGCGCTATGCCTTGAATGGATTGCGCCAGCAGGGAAAAGTTAAGCTAATTTATACTGCCCATGGATTTCACTTCTATCAGGGTGGAAAACCCCTAAAAAACCTGGTTTTTCTGGCATTAGAAAAATTAGCAGGGCAGTGGACGGACTACCTAGTAGTCATCAATCGCGAGGATGAGAAAGCCGTTAAGCAGCATCAAATTGTCGCTGACACGCAATTGTGCTACATGCCTGGAATAGGAGTAGATTTCGACTTCTACAATCGGGACACAGTGACAGCAGAAGCAGCAGAGCGCGTGCGACAGGAATTAGGACTGACACCAGCAAATCCCCTACTCGTTTGTGCGGCAGAGTTCATCCCCCGCAAACGCCACAGCGATATTTTAAGGGCATTTGCTCGCCTAGATCGTCCTGAAGTGCATTTGGCTCTAGCTGGAGACGGTCGGCTGATGGCACAGATGCAGCAGTTAGCTAACGAACTAGGCATTGAACAGAACGTACGCTTTTTAGGTTTTCGCCGCGATATTCCAACTTTGATTAGCATTTCTGCCGCTCTGATACTCGTGTCCGAACAGGAGGGGTTGCCTAGATGTATTATGGAATCTTTCTGTTTGGGAGTCCCGGTAATTGGAACTAAAATTCGTGGAACTCGCGATTTGCTTGCCGATCGCTGCGGGTTGCTGATTGACGTAGGAGATATAGAGGCGCTAACGCAAGCGATGGCATGGATTGTAGATAATCCTGAAGCTGCTCGAATAATGGGAGAACGGGCAAAAGAGCGGGTTGCTACTTACGATCTACGCCACATTCTCAAATTATATGAATCGCTGTACGATCGCGCTTTAGGCAAAAGCAGTTATGCCGTTTCTGCCAGTAGATGAATCGATCCTATAGGAAACAATTTACTCTCCTTTACCTAAAACAGAGGCAGTAGTTGTCGATTGTGGAGCATGGAGGCGCGATCGCAAATAAATTTCGCCGCCTAATCCCGTCGCTACCGTACCGATCGCACCCACGATCGCACCCTTTGAGCCATAAAATCTTACAGCTAAGGCGATCGCGAGCGTTATTCCCATATACGTAGCGGCAACCTGCCCATGCGACCAACCAGATTGCTGTAGTCTTTGATATAAATGACTGCGATGTGCTTGGAAAATGTTCTCTCTCTGTAACAGCCGACGCACGATGGTGTAAATTGCATCTCCTATCAGTGGGAAAGTGACAACCAGAGCTGACCAAGCCTGTAGTGTGCTATCGCCAGCATTGAGTAAAGCGATCGCCACTGTAGCACCTAAAACAGTACTACCTGCATCGCCCATAAAAATCTTAGCTGGCGACCAGTTCCACCACAGAAAGCCTATGAGCGCCGCTACCAGAAACCACAACAGGGGTTGATGTAGGTAAAAGGCAAAAAAACCTAATTGAATGGCTGTCGTTCCAGCCACAATTCCATCTAACCCATCCATAAAGTTGTAGAAGTTGACGAGCGCTGTCATGCCAATTGCCGTTAAAGCAATGGCTACCAGACTACCGACAATACCAAACTGCGTCAGCCAAGGCTGAGGAAAAGCACCAAAATAAATTACTGCAACTCCAGCAGCAGCCAACTGAACCAAATAACGAATGGCTGCGGGAACGTTACTGCGATCGTCAATAATTCCGACAATAGCCAGTGGAATTAGTATTAACCAGACGATCGCTAAATTAAGATTTAATGGTATGTCTGCAAACAGATGGAAATAGTTGTTTCCCATAGCAGTCGCACTCGTAATGGCGAAGGCAATAATAAATCCTAAGCCGCCACCACGGGGAGTAGGCTGGGTGTGAGAGCTGCGCTCGTTCGGAATATCTAGTAAGCTTTGCCGAAAGCGCTGTCTAATCAAATTCACGGTCAGGAAACTAATTCCAAAGCTGAAGACCGACAACACGATCGAAGGCATGGTAGTCATACTCTGTCAAAAAGAACCATTAAAGCATATTTGCTGTATGTCAAGTTGGCGCTCGCAGCATTTGTGCTAAACCTGCATCAACTGTAAAAGGGGGTTGCCAGTTCAGGGTCTTCTGAATGTATTCGCTATCAATTGCTAAACTTCCCAGCAGGCGATCGATAGTCGATGTGTTGAGAGGCAATTGTTTTTTACTAACATTCTGTACGGTATCGCCTAATTTTCCTCCCAGTTGCAACCAACTTGGAGGAACTGACAGCAGGTTACATGAGTGCTTTAAGTTGACGGCAATTTTTTGAATTAATTCTGGTGTGGAAAGATCCTCTCCATCGCTGACTAAAAATGTTTGATTTGCTGCTTGGGGATGGTTCAGGGTAGAGGCGATCGCATCTACTAAATTTCCCACATAAATTAAACTGCGACGATTTTTAACTGCACCAAATGGTAGTGGTAAACCTGTTTGAACGAGTTTAATTAACCGTTCCATATTACCAGGATTTCCCGCACCATAAACTAGAGGCGGACGTAAAATTGTCCAAGTCATGGCACTTTGACCAGCAAGCTGTACTAGGGCTTGTTCTGCTTGCAGTTTGCTGCGACCGTAGGGAGTATCTGGTTGACAGGGCGAACTTTCCGTGAGGGGGCGATCGCTACTTGAGGTCATTGCCCCAATCGAACTTACGAATACGAACCGCTTCACCCCTGCGGCGATCGATTGCTTGACGAGATTGACCGTTCCCTCTGTATTGACACGCAAGAACTCTGCTTCTGGATCGGACGCTTTATCTTGAAGAATGTGGGCGCGTGCTGCTAGGTGAACGACTATATCTATACCCTTTAACGCCGAGCGCCAATCAGTATTGCCGTCAATATTACCAACTTTTACGGCTGTAACGTTGGCTGGCAGTTGTGCAGAATCGTTCCGTACAGCTGCTGTAATCTGCAATTTCTCTTGCAGCAATCTGGGTAGCAAATGGCTAGCAACAAAGCCAGTGGCTCCAGTTACTAAAATCCCGTTCATACTGAGTACCGTCATTTACGGCAATAGCACAATCCTTCAGGTAACAGAGTACTATTTTTTGACTTAAAAAACTGTAATATAAGAAAAACTCTGTTACAGCTCGGACAGAAGAAATCATACCTAATTATTTATTTCGTCTACTCAAGTAAATCTGCTGTTATTTATGCTCAGGCTAAAGCAGTTAAGCCGATTAGTTAAAATTCTACTCGATCGCTTTGTTGCCGCGATCGCGCTGATAATATTGTCTCCCATAATTATTTGTGTTGCGATCGCCATTCACTTTCGCATGGGTTCTCCAGTTATTTTCACTCAACCCCGTCCAGGTAAAGAAGGAAAGATTTTCAACTTTTACAAGTTTCGTACCATGACCGACGAGCAAGACGCAAAAGGAAATTTGCTTCCTGACGAACAGCGCCTGACGACTTTCGGTCAATTTCTACGGCAAACTAGCCTTGACGAACTGCCCCAACTATGGAATGTTCTCAAAGGCGACATGAGTTTCATTGGTCCCCGCCCCTTATTGGTGAAGTATCTCGACCGCTATACTACAGAACAAGCTCGCCGTCATGAAGTGAAACCAGGTATTACGGGTTTGGCTCAAATCAACGGTCGCAACGCCATCACTTGGGAAGAGAAATTTGTCCTCGACGTTTGGTATGTCGATAACTGGAGTTTGTGGCTGGATTTAAAAATTTTATTTCTGACCGTGTTTAAAGTTCTGCAACAAGAGGGGATTAATCAAGAAGGTTACACCACATCAGAAGAATTCAAAGGTCAAGGAAATAAGTTGTCATCCTAATGATTAGACAATTATAAGGAGCGATCGCGAATGGAAACTTGTGCCTTCCGGCTTTCGGAAGAACAGCTAGCGCTTCTACCAACAGAAGCAGATATTGCTTTCTACGAAGAACATGGCTGGTATATTTCAAAACAGATACTCCCAGACGAACTACTCGACACAGCAATTTTAGGTAGTGAAAGATACTATCGTGGAGAGCGAGACACTCCACTGCTCGTAAAAAATGCTTATAGTGACTGGAAACCAGAAGATAAAAGCTTCATTCGGAATAACGAATTTGTTTCCTTACAAAACAAGCAACTCCACGAACTAGGCTTTTATCCAATTATTGCGGCGATCGCAGCGCGTTTATCCAGAACGAAAAGAATTCGACTGTTCGCTGATTCGCTGCTGTGTAAGCTACCAACAATTAAGGATAGTAATAATGGAGTGGTAGGCTGGCATACCGATAAAGCATACTGGTCTACTTGCAGTTCTGACAAATTGCTCACTGCCTGGATTCCTTTTCAAAACTGTGACGAATCCCTCGGTCCATTGATTGTCATTGATGGTAGCCACAAGTGGAAAGATACTCATTTGATGAAGAATTTTTTCGACCCGAACTTGAATGAATTGGAAGAAAAGTTTCGCCAGCAAGGAAAACAAATTACAAAAGTGCCAATGACCTTACAAAAAGGTCAAGTTAGCTTTCATCACTGTCTGACAATACATGGTAGCTCTCCCAATTACAGTGACTCTTTGCGGCTAGCAATGGCAGTTCATATGCAAGACGATGGTAACCATTATCGACCTTTTTGGAATCAGAAAGGGGAACAAATTCATATCGGCTACGAAGCCTTATGTCGCAAATTGCATAACGATCATCCTGATTTTAGCGATCCAGCAGTGTTTCCCATACTTTGGTCGGAGATAGAGAGTTAATCGCGCAGATAGGATATCAGTTCTGGTATGGCACGGTCGTAGCTCTGATAACTTTTGCACAAACATGAACATTCAAATCATCGATCCACAAGACCCCTTGTGGCATAAAGTTCTGCAACAGCTCCGCCATGATGTTTATCATCTACCTGAGTACATCGGCATTGAGTCAAACAGAACTGAAACAATGGCTAATGCTTTTTTGGTTACTGATAGTGATAAAATTTTCTTCGTACCTTATTTACTGCGTCAGTGTAATGATGTAATATCACAAGAATTGCTCGAAGAAGAATGCTTTGATGTTGTCTCTCCCTATGGCTATCCGGGCATTTTGTTGAGTGAAGCAGCGGCAAATACGCCAAAATTTGTAGATTTTGCTCTGCATGAGTTGAAGTACTTTTTGCAGAAAAACAACGTATGTTCGGCTTTTTTGCGATTGCATCCCCTTTTGAGCGATCGCTTCAAGGAGATTTTTCCCTCAGAATATGTAACTGATAGTGGAAAAACTGTATCCGTAAATCTTACTCTCTCTGAATCGGAGATTTGGGCGCACACAAGAAAAGGACATCAAAGCACTATTAATAAGTGCAAGCGACTGGGTTTCACTGGCAGAATGGTCGAGCTTAGGCAATATATTGACGAATTTATTGCTATTTACGAAGAGACAATGAATCGAGTCAATGCTAGGCAATTTTATTACTTTAGCCGCGATTACTTTGAGGATTTATTGTCACTAGGAAAGAACATTCATTTAGGTATCGTAGAAGTAAATAACGAAATCGCCTGTGCTAGCTTATTTTTTGAATGTTATGGTATTGTTCAAGCTCATTTGGGAGGAACGAAAACCAAATATTTACATCAATCCCCTTTTAATTTTCTCTTACATTACGTGCGCCTTTGGGCTAAAGAGCGCGGGAATGAATTTCTACATATAGGAGGTGGAGTGGGAGGTTCGACTACAGACAGCCTCTATACTTTCAAGTCAGGGTTTTCCAGGCAGAGACACGATTTTCTGACTTTAAAACTAATTACAAACGAAGAAAAGTACTATCATCTAGTTAATTTACGGGCGAAAGTCTTAAATACTCAAACTGAAGTACTACTTAGCTCAGACTTTTTTCCTGCCTATCGTTCTTACAGTTAAAGCACAGTTCAAAAACTCATGCTCGATCTTCAGGTTATCAAACCATATGACCCATTATGGTCTCAGACATTACAAAAACTCAGACATGATATTTATCATCTACCAGAATATCTCAAGCTTGAGGCAATTAGAACTCAAACTACTCCAGAAGCAATTTTAATTACTCAAGAGGACAAGATATTTCTGATTCCTTACTTAATACGTAGCTGTCAGGACTTATATCAAAATGCTCTGTACCATGAAGAAATATTTGATGCAATCTCTCCCTACGGTTATCCTGGGATTTTGCTAAGCGATGCAGCGGTTGGACAAGCAGAGTTCTTAAATTTAGCTGTATCTTCTTTGGCGAAGGTGTTGCGATCGAAAAACATCTGTTCGGCGTTCTTTCGCCTGCACCCCATACTCAATCACGGCTTTGAACAAATTTTATCTCCTCAAATTTGTCAAATAACTGGAGAGACTGTATCTATAAATCTCATGCTTTCTGAAGCAGAAATTTGGCAGCAAACTCGTTCCGAACATCGCACTCATATCAATCGCTGTAGGCGTGCTGGATTTACCACTAAAATAGTAAGATACGAAGATTATATAAAAGAATTTATTGCTATTTATGAAGAAACAATGAATCGCGTAACTGCGAAGCAAATGTATTATTTTGGCTATGATTATTTTACCGAGCTAGCTAATATACATGAAAACATTCACCTTGGTATTGTAGAATTCGACAACCAAATTGTTTGTGCTGGCATCTTCACAGAAATTTGTGGGATAGTGCAATACCATTTAGGAGGGACTAAAACCGAGTTCCTCAAACAATCTCCCAGCAAACTCTTATTCGATCGCGTGCGGTTCTGGGCTAAGGAACGGGGTAATGAAATTTTTCACCTAGGGGGTGGTGTTGGAGGTAACAAAGATAGCCTACACCACTTTAAAGCTGGTTTTTCTAAACTGAAGCATAATTTTTTGACATTGCGTTCGATCGCAGATGCAGATAAGTATCAATATTTAGTAGAGCTGCAAGCGAAGAAACTGAATATTGAATCCGAACAACTACTCAAGACAAATTTCTTTCCAGCGTATCGTTCCTCTCAAATTTAAAAAAATCGAAAGGAGAGATTTATTTATGCTCGATAATAAGAAAATTTATCAATCTACTGAAGAATTTAATACTTGGGCATATGGACAAGGTCTAAAATTTGAAGAAAAGTATTTAATTGATAACTACTTAGATAAACATTTAAAGACAGTAGAAGCAGGGACAGCAGGAGGTAGAATTTTACTAGAGATGAGAAAGATGGGCTTTACTTCTCTCATAGGTTACGATTATGTACCTGAATTTATCGAGCAAGCAAAGCAAAAAGACCCTTCAGGCGAAATTACTTTTGAAGTAGAAGATGCCACCAAACTAAGTTATGTCGATGATAGCTTTGCCCAGATCTTATATCTCCAACAAATTATCAGCTCTATAGATGGAGACCAAGCAAAGCTAAAAGCTTTTGAAGAGGCATATCGTATTCTAAAACCAGGTGGTACAGCACTATTTTCATTTCTTTGCTTTGAAGTGAGAGCGCAGACTTTAATCTACAAGCCCTATTTAGTCTATTTACGTATTTTGCGTAGCTTGCAGGCTAAAAGTCTTTCTCTTCAGTATCTGCCTTGGCTTAGATTAGGAGGAAAGTGGAATCTTTCTGCTTTACTAGATCGCGAACCTTACGTGTATTGGTATAGACCACAAGAAGTAGAACGACTATTGAGAACTGTTGGTTTTGAAATCACTGCTGTTGGTTCTTCTGCCCAAATTGAAGGAGATAGTATGCGTACAAGCGTAGAAGAATTAGCAAGACAACCTTTAGCAGGTGGTTTATATTTTGTTTGCACAAAATAAAGTTTGTATTTGTTTGAACTTAATCGTTGAAGCTAAAACGTAAATTAGTCAAACGTAACTGCTTTATCAAATGCAAGTTCAAGATTTAGCGTGACTAAAATTTTCTGTTGACAACAAATAAACAAAACTATCTGAGAAAAAAGTTTAGGTTCTAAATTGAACTAAACGTAATAGCAGTGTAAATGACAGCAAGCTCTTCACCGTGTAAAAAAGCATACATTTAAATCAGTTTTATATTATACATGTCGATACTAACACAACAAATAATACGAGAAGTTAAGTATAGCGATAAAATAGCTTTGATTGTTAAAATGGAATAATATTTTTTTGCAACAAATAGTAATATTACTATTAAAATGATTAAACCGATCCTTCTTTCTATTCCTCATATGAGCGGGGAAGAGATTGAGTATGTCAAAGAAGCATTTGAGACGAATTGGATTGCTCCCGTTGGTCCCCATTTAGAAGCTTTTGAACAAGAATTTTGTCATGTAATTGGTATCAATCATGCTGCTGCTGTAGTGTCTGGCACGGCAGCTTTACACTTAGCCTTGCAGTTAGTTGGAGTGGAGTCTGGCGATGAGGTATTTTGCTCGACACTCACTTTTGCGGCTTCAGCCAACCCCATCGTTTATTTAGGTGGAAAACCCGTTTTCATTGACAGCGATCGCACTTCGTGGAATATGAACCCCGAATTGTTACGAGAAGCGTTGGATAAACGGGCGCGGTTGGGTAAATTACCCAAAGCCGTAGTGGTCGTCCACCTATACGGTCAAAGTGCTGACATTGACCCGATTTTAGAAGCTTGTAACCGCTACGAAGTGCCGTTGATTGAAGATGCAGCTGAATCTCTAGGAGCAACCTACAAGGGGCGATCGCCCGGTAGTTTCGGTAAGATTGGCATCTTTTCTTTTAACGGTAATAAAATCATTACGACATCTGGAGGTGGAATGTTGGTTTCCGACGATCCAGAAATTGTCGTCAAAGCCAGATTTCTCTCCACTCAAGCACGCGATCCAGCACCCCACTACCAACACTCAGAAATCGGTTACAACTATCGACTGAGCAATGTATTAGCGGGAATTGGTCGAGGTCAACTGCGAGTCCTGGAGCAACGGGTACAAGCTAGAAGATGTAACTTTGAAGTTTATCGCCAAGCCTTGGGCGAACTGCCAGGAATCTCATTTATGCCAGAAGCGAGTTATGGTCGCGCCACGCGCTGGTTGAGCTGTATGACAATCAATCCTCAGATTTTCGGTGCAGATAGAGAACAAGTTCGTAAAATCCTAGCTCAGCAGCACATTGAGACTCGCCCAGTTTGGAAACCACTCCACCTCCAACCTGCTTTTACCCAATACGAGATAGTTGGAGGTGAAGTGGCGGAAAAGCTGTTTGCTGGCGGTCTGTGCCTTCCCTCTGGCTCTAATTTAACCAACGAGGATTTAGAGCGAGTCGTAGGGGCGATCGCTAAAATTTGCTCTGTTGGGATCGAAATAAACTGAGTGGTTACAAGTCCAATCGAACTAGAAAAACCTCATCTGTTTTTGCTAATGCTCAGGGGAGAGTGACTTTCCGCTAATGATACATTATCGTCTTCTTCCGACTGGCTAGAACGATAATAGTAGTATTGTTCGCTATCGGAATTATATCCATTCACTACCTGACCGAGGACGTGCTGCCCTGACTTTTCTAGAAATTCTTTAGCACGGATAGCAGCAGCAGTATCTACTATACCAGGTCGAACGACCAATAAAACTCCATCGGTCATTTTACCCAAAATTGCCGCATCAGCAGCTGCATTTAAAGCAGGAGCGTCAATAATTGTGTAGTCGTAATTGGCTGAAAAAACAGTAATTAAAGATGCCATCCTTTGAGAATCCAGTAGTGCCATTGGATTTGGTGGGATCACTCCAGAAGTAAGAATGTGAAGATTAGCCGTAATCTTTTTGATCGCTGTTTTTGGTTCGGTCTGACCCACAATGATATTACTTAAACCCAAGTGATTTGGTAATTCCCAGATTTCATGCTGCAAAGGACGATACATATCTGCATCGACTAACAATACCTTACGCCCCATCTGAGCGATGGTAACAGCTAAATTTGCTGCAACTGTTGATTTCCCTTCTTTAGGGACGGAACTTGTAACGACAATTGCTTTGAGCTGTTTATCAGAATTCAGAAATTTCAAATTAGCTTGCAGCATTCGATATGCTTGGCTGAAAGGCGATCGCGGTGACTCTTGCACTAAAATTTCTGGTGTAGCTCTTTCTAGGGAGCGATCGCGCAAGAAAATGTTCTCAGATTTTTTCAAGGCTGGAATTATACCCAGTAAGGTATAGCCAAATATTTTTCTAGCTTCCTCGACGCTTCTGAGCGATTTGTCTAGTTTTTCTAATATCAAAGCAGTAGCAGCTGCTAATATTCCACCCAGCATAATTCCCGTCACCAGGTACAACATTTTGCGGGGAGCGACCGCTTCTTCTGGTGGTATGGCTGCTGAAATGACGCGAGCATTACCTATATTCTGATTTTCCGCAATCCGAATTTCTTGTAATTTTTGCTGTAGTAATAAATAGGTAGATTGAGCTGTTTGAATTTTTCGTTCTAACGCCCGCTGCAATTGTTCTAACTGAGGTAACCGATCGAGTCTTTCTTTATAAGAAGACTGCACGTTTGAGATTGCTGCTATTTGGCTAGATAAACCCAAACGTCTTGCTTCTGCCCTCACAAACTCTTCTGTCAGTTTTTGATCGAATTCGCTATTTTGTAAGCTATTTCCTCTAAGAAGTTTTTGTTCTCCTACCACTTGTTTTAAGCGTTGTTTGAGTAACTGCTCTAAACTTGCTTTCTTTTGCTTGAGGGAGACGACATTAGGAAAATCTGCCTGAAAGCGACTTTGTTCCACCGCTAGCTGCGATTCTATTTGTTGGATCTCTTTCAAAATACCTTGAACGGCTGGAAATTGACTGATACTAGTTACCGCTCCGGCGCTATTTAAAGTTTCTCCTAATTGCTGTTTCAGCAGTTCAGATTGAGCTTTTGCATCTGCCAAACCAGCATTAGCATTCGCAGCTTGGCGTTGCATATCGGCAATAATTGCTACTGCCGCTCTTTTTTCTTCATTTAGATCGACAACTTTATTCTGCTCTTGAAATTGACGTAACTCTGACTCGCTTTGACGCAAACTCGTTTCTGCTCTGGGCAACTGTTTTTGTACAAACTCTCTCGCAGAAACGGCTTCAGAGCGATTAGCAAGTAAGTTATTTTCTAAATAAATACCCATTAAAGTATTGACTACTGTTGCAGCTTTGTTTGGATCTGCATCCCTATAAGCAATCTGCAACACATCCGTTTTTTTCACGTCTGTCACGTCTAGTTTTTTGAGAAATTGTTCGGGTTTAAGAGTTTTACCCGATTCATCCTTCAACTCTAACCGCGTAATCGTTTTTTTAATAATAGGCAGAGAACGTATAATTTCCGCTTCTGTATCTACAGGATTATTTTGCTCTTGTAATGGCTGCAATTCACCTATGCCCTTACCTACTTCAGGTAAATAGGAAGAACTAGGGCTATTTTTTCTAAATAGTAACTTTCCTTCTGCTTCATATATTGGCTTTTGCAATGCTAAGCTTATACCTGTCAGTGCGACAACGACTCCAAACACGATTGACACTGGTAAGTAATGCCGTTTGAGTAACAGCCAGTATTGCTGTAATTTGACACTAGATTCTGTAGACTCAGGAAGTGACATGAGCGCGCTATAACTTTACTTTATGACAAAATTTAACAAATAGATATCGTATTCAATACTACCTTGAATAATGTTGTTGTAAACACCTTCTCCTCAATTCTTCTACATCGATTATTATTTTACGAAAAAATTTTATTGCGAAACAATGTTTATTCATAAATTGATAGCTATAGATGGCATGAAATCGGAGCTAGGGAGAGCCAGATAAACGACGTTGCCAATCAGCATCGATTTGCGCCGGATTTTGGCTTTCTTGTTCTAATAAATCGCTATCAGTCGAGTAAACTACATCGTCTTTAGTAATCGTAGATTGAGCGGCAAACTGATTTGCATAAGCAGTTTTTTGCTGTAAGACTAAATCGGAGCTAGCTAGCAGATTTGCTCTTGCTTGCCGTCTCTGATTGCGATCGCTAATTTTGCGATTGCGCCTCTGCACCCAAAAATATCTTACCAGAGGTAGAAGCAAAAAACCTACGCCGTATGCAAGCAGCAACCCATAAACTCCCTGCACGAAGGCAACCAGTCCACCGAGCTGAGCTGCTGCTAACCCATCTGCGAGTAAATTACCCAATACTAGCAACCCAACAAAATTCAACGCGCCCAAGCCAATACCGAGCATAATTTGCCCAGAGCTAGCTGCACTGAAACGATAGGGTAACTCTTGCAAAAATGCTGGTACACGTCGAGATTGTCGCTCAGTGGCACTAACTTGCAACTCGGGAAAATGGTAAACGAGATGTCCTTCTGGACTAACAAGTGGTTGACCGTTGAATCTGGTCAGCACGGGCAGCATATAATCTTCGTACTCTTGGGCATATCCCTCGCCTAAGTCGTCAAGATAGGGAGCAATTTGTTCTGCCGTTACTACACCTCGATTGTTACGAATTGTAGCGGCAATGAGCGAGAAGCGTTTATCTTCTAGATCGATATTGGGATTACCATCACCAAATAGAAACGAGAATATCGCCTCTAAAAAATTCAAATTGCTGGTTTCCCGTCTCCGTTGTCGATAGCGGGTGTCGTAATCTGGATAGAATACCCAAAACCAATCGGGACCAATCCAAAAGTAAGGCATGTAGAACCCACCACCGCCACGATCGCCGCGATCGTCTCCATCCCGATTTGTAGCTGTAACAATAATCGCGATCGTGAGGAAGACTAGCACGATTGAAACGAGCAAAACAATGCCAAAAGAAATCCGAATCAGGTAAAACAGTACTTTCCAAATTTTTTGCCACCATTCTTGCAAGCGCAACCGCCAGTATTTGTTGCGTAAAACTCCCCGCAAATTCTGCGGAAACTGGTAGGCGATCTCACCAGAGTTAGCTACCTGCATGTGTCCGCCGACATCACTAGCTAGAGCAAGTAATCCCTGTTGAGCTTGACCGACATTTAACCCGATCTGAGCTGCTACGTCTCCTACCGTGACGCGATATCCCAATTGTTCCACAGCTTGCACGATCGCGGGATTTGGAATCATACACTACCCTCGATTGCCATTCCTTCTTTCTCTCAGTATAGAGTTCTATTTCGGGTTGAGGAGCAATTACCAAGTCGCAAGTCGCTATGCTCGCAGTCGCAATGAATTCCGAATTCCGAGTTCTCCCCGCGCGCCACTTATTGCCAATGGCTAGCGATCGGTCACTATTAATTTGGATCGATAACTAAAAGAAACGAAACACCTATTTGACGATCGAATTTTTTCACTCGATCTAATCTTCCCCAGGTATTTCGTTTCTCAAACTACTTTCCATTTGAGGTATATAGACAATTTAATCCAACAATAACTCTGCGTCCAGACTTGAATTCCAGTTAACCTAAATCTTTATAAAAAATTTACTATATCAGAAAACTATTATTTACGGCTAGAAATTGCAACATTGAAATTATTGAGCGATCGCCGCGAGCGCAATATTTGACCTCAAGCTCGTAAATCGGCAATTTTGCTGATATTTACCTCTTAAACTTGGTATGAATTATTGCATTTTACACTGAAGAACGTGTTTCGTTCGTTTGCTCAGCGCTGGGATAAATACCTTAAACTCTATCTAACTAAAGGACTACCATGATGGTGGATTAAATACCACTTGCCAGCCATCTTCTCAAAGATATTTGTGGCGATTGATTCAGCCTTGATGGTTTTGTTACTGCTAGCTTGTAGTACGCGCTCGACTAACAAGATATAAGCAGTCGTATCGCGAACTTCTGTATTCATAATTTCGATTTCAATTTCTAAATATTTAGTGTTTTTGAAAATGACTTCCCAAGAGTCGCGAATTTGCTTCCAACCGCGCAAGGCGTTACGCCCAGGATGAATGCAGTGGCTGGCAGTTCCTTGCGACCAAACTTGACTCATAGCTTCTAGATTTTTCTTCTCAAAAGCACGGTAAAAATTTTCATTGACTGCCAAAACCTCAGCTTGTACGTCTGTCATTCCTTTACTCCTCTACTCCTGTACAGAGCAGGTTTATCTAAAATGTCTGTCAGTCACGAGGTATATCGGTGAACCCGCCCCTACAGCTCCCCACTCCCTAATTAACGCCGGTACTCGTCGCCGCAATCACCGATTAACCGCAACAGATCTCGCGATCGCGCCAATACAGCTTCAATTTGACCCGTATCGCCTGCATCTAAAGTAAGTGCAAACACCTTAGCATTATCTGCGACGTGTTCCGATATCCCTAACCGCGTGCCAACGATCGCCCCTGCTACTGTCGGGCGATCGAGAATGTAACGGACTGCAACATTAGCAATGCTGACATCCTGCTTAGCCGCTATTTGTTTTAAAACAGCTAAAAGCTCTTGGAACAGATTCCAACCACCCCATGCATCTACCATGTTTTTATATTTTCGCAGGGAAGCCGTGTTTAACGCCGTACCTCGCGGTTCTGGTTGTTCTAAGTATTTTTCTGACAGCAATCCGCCGCAAAGCGTACCGTAAGCTAAAAGTTGAATATTATGCTCTTGACAAAACGGAATCATCTTCATTAAAGGGCGGCGATCGACCAGCGAGAACTGCACCTGGTTAGAAACAATCTCGATTCCTGCTTCTGAGATGATTTTCAACCGTTCCGTGTCGAAATTTGTGAGTGCTAAGTGCTTGATTTTCCCTTCTTGCTGGAGTTCTGCTAGATAAGTTAATGCATCTATGTAGTTTTTATCTCTGTATTCCCACCAGTGGAATTGTAGCAAGTCTAGCGTCTCTACTCCCATTCGAGCTAGGGAGCGATCGATATTTTGCTCGACGACTCGCCGCGTCATCTTTGCTGGTCTGGGAACCCATTTGGTAAATGCTTGTAGGTTAGAAAGTGCCTCTTTACCCCGCGTGGCGATCGCTTGACGGCGAAACTCACCGATGAAGTCTTCAGCAGGTCCGTAGTGGTCTGCTAAGTCCCAAGTGGTGAAACCAGCATCCATATAATCGAACATAGTGGCGATCGCTTGTTTTGGCTGGATCGCTCCATGCGCCCCCGAGACTTGCCACATGCCATTGAGGACGCGGCAGATATTTAAGTCTGGAGTAAATTGCCACCGACTAGATTCTGGTAATTTCATCTTGCTACACGACTGTCCTATTTCACAAGGTAGCTGGTCGTTTGTCATTTGTCATTTGTCATTGGTTACTGGTCACTGGTCACTGGTCACCGATCGCTGCTCCCTGCTCCCTGCTCCCTGATAACTATCAGATGATTTTCAACCAATCAGAGTTCGATCTGCGCTGTGAATGGGGAATCGGTGGCGCGATGCAACTGGCTCCAATTAGTGATGTAGTTGTGATTGTGGATGTTTTATCTTTCTCCACTTGCGTAGAAATTGCTACGAATCGAGGAGCGATAATATTTCCTTATCGCTGGCAAGATGATACAGCGATCGCCTATGCTCAGTCTGTCAATGCAACTTTAGCAAGTCGTCAGCGTACCGCTAGCAGGGGATACTCTCTTTCTCCCTCATCCCTAGATCGGATTCCTGCGGGGACGAGATTGGTCTTACCTTCACCTAATGGTGCAACTCTGAGCTTGCAGACAGGAAACACACTAACTGTATCTGGTTGTTTGCGTAACTGTCAGGCGATCGCTGAGTTTGCTCAAAGTTGCGGTACGAAAATTGCCGTGATTCCAGCTGGGGAAAGGTGGGAAGATGGGAGTCTGCGCCCCAGCTTAGAAGACGCGATCGGTGCTGGCGCGATTCTCAGCTATTTACAGGGCAAACCCTCTCCAGAAGCAAAAGCAGCTATGGTAACATTTCAAACGTTTCGCACCGATATCGCGTCAGCCTTGAGCCAATGTAGTTCGGGAAAAGAGTTAATTTCTAGAGGATTCAGTCGCGATCTCGAACTGGCGACAGCTCTAAATGTGAGTGAATGTATTCCAATATGCCGCGATCGCGCTTATAGTCGGCATGTCTAACACAGATCGCGAGTAGAGGCAGTGAAGCACAAGATCGTTTATTTAGCTAGTCCCTATGGATTTTCGCAGCAGCAAAAGACGCTGCTTTTACCTCCCATCGTTCATGCTTTAGAGACATTGAAACTAGAAGTTTGGGAACCGTTTGCCCGTAACAATCAAATCGATTTTTCTCAGGCTGATTGGGCGTATCGCGTGGCGCAGGCAGATTTGCAGGATGTGAAAAACTGCGATGGCATTTTTGCAGTTGTCAACGGCACGCCACCAGATGAAGGAGTCATGGTAGAGTTGGGAATGGCGATCGCCCTGAATAAAGCAATTTTCTTATTTCGAGACGACTTCCGGCGCTGTAGCGATAACGAACGGTATCCCTTAAATCTCATGCTTTTTGCTGGCTTACCGGAAACTGGCTGGGAAAATTATTACTACACCTCGGTAGACGAAATCCAGTCGCAGGATAAAGCGTTGTACAAATGGCGATCGCAAACGTAGATAACTTCCGTAGCACATAAAAATTCGTAGGGGCGCACATCTGTGCGCCCCTACAGATCGTGATACATTTTATCTTAGTTTCACGGTTGAAATATCGGTTCTTCGACGATAGCAGCCCGTGCAGATGCAAAACGGGAAGCGGGAGAACGGAACAATGCCTGAAAGTAAGACTGTCGTTGTTCGCTTGGTTCTGGGGCGTAGTCCCATAGACTTTGGTAAAAGAAGAAAGCTACTCCCAAACCGCGATCGCGTGTAGCCCTCACTTGTGCCTGAATCCGTTGCATTGGGACTGGATCGTTTCTCAAACCCGTGAGAATGCCGATACCAGTGGGAATCTTTTGTTGTACCTCTTGAATTTCGGGGCGGGCAAGTTGTTGGAGAAAACTTTGCAGTTCGGGACGGTAGACTTGCACGATCAGTTCGTCAACAATCCCTTTGCGCACCCATGTTAACCAGTCTTGTAAGTGAAATTTATAAGCAAAGTCGTAGTAGTTGGGGGCGACGGCAAAAATTGCTTTGGGCTTGCTTTGCTTAACTGTTTGATTGAGTTGAGTCATGAATGCCGTAATTTTGTCAGCCCGCCACCGCATCCACGCTGCATCACCAGGATGGGCTGGACTGCGTTTGGTTTCCTTTTTGTATAGGGCAACCGTATATTTGTCATAGCCAAATTCACGCGGTAAGCTCATGTGGTCGTCAAACTGAATCCCATCGACATCGTACTTAGTCATAACCTCCCGTACTAGTTCGGTGATGAATTGTTGAACTTCTGGATGGAAGGGATTGAGCCATACGACCTCACCTGCAACATCAATCGAAGTTTTGCTACCATCCCGTTTTTGGGTTAGCCAATTTGGGTGTTGCAATGCCAGTTCTGAGGTGGGAGGAGTCATGAAACCAAACTCAAACCAGGGAATGATGAGTAAGCCTTGGCGATGGGCTGTGGCAGCGAGATCGGCTAAAGGATCTTGTCCTTGCAAGCCTTTGCGCACGAAGGTTTGAATGCCTGTTTGTCGTGCTACGTTGCTATCATACTGAGCGTATCCAGAATTCCAGACGACGGGATAGATCGTGTTGAATTGCAGCCGCGCTAGTTGGCTGACAGCAGCTTGCATTTTGGCACGGTCGATGAGGATACTCGTATCGTTATTCGTCATCCATACGCCGCGAATTTCCTCAAAAGGCTGCTGGGCGATCGCCAAAGGAGAAATACTATTCGGTATTGTTACGGCTAATAATGCGCCTAAGAGTAAGGCAAGATACTTTAGCGATCGCCACCGCTCTCTAAGGATTACGTATAATTTCAAGTATAATTTCATAAGCTAGAATCGCAAGCTATCTATTCAGCACGCGATCGCGTACTTCAATTGTGAAAATTCACTTTTGGCAATAGTTCTTTTCTCCACCATCATTTACCAGCATCCAACTCACCATCCGTTGTCATACTGAAAACTATTAAGATTGCGTAAAAATTGCGCTAAAAGAAGGCGATAGAGGAAAAAAGACACAGTAACGAGGTGCTGAGCCCAAAAATCTCCTTCTTTAGGTAAATGATTCGAGTTCGGGGGCGAAATCATATAAAGACTTGAATCAGTTACAAAGCTTGTCAAATATTCGAGCTACAATTTTAGGCGGTGCTATGCTTCTTCAAGATAAGCAGTCAGGTAGTTTAGTAGAAGTTCTTGACATAGAATAACCGAGCGTACCCACAAAAGATTCTGTACCTGGGCAGATCCAAGGAGAAGAAGAACAAGATCTCGAGACCTATGCAAAAGAGAGATTAGTTTTTCCTTCTGGCGAAAGCTTACCCCGTTGTTGGGTAGACCCCAATTATAGAAACGCCAAAGGTTAATTTTGTTGACATCTTTTACCAACAAAAAATAACAAAAAGAGGGCAGGAATTGCGATCTAATTAAACCCTGCTCTTATATTTCAGCAAATATCTTTTAGTATTGGTTATAGATTAATCGTAGTTAATTTGTGAAATTTAATAATATTTAAATTTTACGAGGGTAAAGCGTCCGAGTCAACGTATTTCTTCCTCAAGATGTGTCCGCGATCGCTCTGAGGACAGTAGCGTCCAGATTATCATAGTGGATATGTTACTACAGCTATATTTATTCTCGCACCTATGACAGGGGTTACAAAAAAAGACGCGGAGCGGATGCTGGAAAAGCAGATGGAAGCAGAACGGATGCACGACGTTTTGCTACTACTGCAAAATTTATCCAACGATCAAGAAGCAACTATTAAATTAATCATAGATTGTCTCTACGATGCGGGTGCGGTCAATCTCATAAATCAAAAGATCCAATTTCATCCGCTGAATCGGATGACAAAATCGGTAGCGCGAATATCCAAACCAGTATTTAGGAATATAGCATGGTATTGGTTTAGACGAAATTGCCCGCAGTTGATTGTGAATTGGTTGCTGACAAAAATTACTTTTCAACCTAAGCGAGTTGCAGTAGCGATAGCTGAAAATCGACCCGAAGCATTGGTAGAAAACAAATCCCGCCCTAGATCTCAGAACGAACCCCATTATTTAGATCGGGATTTAAATTCCGACTTAAATCGGGTAGCAACTCTCGATC
Source organism: Chroococcidiopsis sp. (assembly GCF_051657925.1). Taxonomy (NCBI): domain Bacteria; kingdom Bacillati; phylum Cyanobacteriota; class Cyanophyceae; order Chroococcidiopsidales; family Chroococcidiopsidaceae; genus Chroococcidiopsis; species Chroococcidiopsis sp. Next base: position 18,725 of record NZ_JBOFLP010000181.1, on the reverse strand, counting down.
GCGAAAATCGCCAGTTACGCCATCAAGTGCGGTTGCTAACAGGGGTTTCTGTTTTAGCGATCGCAGCTTTGGGTATTGCCGTGACCATACCCCATCGGACTCTGGAAATTTTCCCTAGCCGAAAGCAACAACCAGGAACATCTGCTAAAGTTAGCAGTTCAACTGGTGTGACTCTTGAACGAGCTTGTTTAACTGGTAGACTAACGAACTGTGATTTCTCCGCGTCGATACAGTTCGCGGGCAAAGTCAGTCCACATTCCCTGTCCCCAATAGCGGAAACAACTAGTTTGCAACAATAAGTTATACAACAAGGCTTCAAGGTAGTCAGGACGCTGAGTTACAGTCGGATCTTGCTGTACTAGTGGGTCGTACTTGGCATGAAATGCTGCACTGAGTTGATTCATCGGTGCTAAAACATTTTCGTAGCCTTTGACCCAACTGAGATCGTTCGTCCAAGATGCACCATCCATGTGAAATTGATGGTCAGTTGCTTTTAATTGGGCGATCGCATTTTCTACTGCTTCTGGAGTAGCATTATCTGGATCGACTCGCTGCCAAATTTTGTGTTGATTTGCCGCTTGACAAGCTGGATAATCATCGGGATTAGCGCCAGCAGCCTCAATCAATTCCAAATATTCCGTGCCATTTAGTGCTACGATGCCCGCGTCATTATTGCCAGCATCGCGAATTTCATGATACACCCGCAATAAATCGCGGGGATATTCATTCATCATCACGCCGCCATTTTCTCCATCAGCAATTTGGGTCACGAGAGAGGGTACAGTCACGTTGCCAATTTGTTGCTTTCCTCGCCCTTTAGCTTCAAAATAAGGCTGCATTTGGGCAACTAATTTCGTATCCGAGCCTTGAGTTTTAATCAGCGCCGTAATACTAATCGTTTCACCCACAAAATTACGCGCCATCAGACGGTTAGGGATGTATTTTTGGTCGTGGTGCAGCCCCGTACCATCCAAACGTTCTACTGAATGTTCTTGTACCAGCAACCAGCGATAACCGCATTCTTTCAAAGCTTTGATGTATTCAAATAGGGTATCTGGGTGGTTGGGTAAGTGCATTTCGGGAGGAGAAAAACCCTTGACGCGCCGCAAGGCATCGTAGCCAAAAATTGCGGCAAAATAATGCTGCCAAGCTTGAATGTGCAGCTTGAGATCGGGAATTGGCGTAGAAGGAACGACAGCATGACTCCACATTGTTCCCAGCCATTCTACATGAGGTTGGTACTGGCGAGCCTCCTTCGGAGGCGCTTCGCTAACGCAAGTTATCCGTTTGAGATGGTTCAGACTATCTTCTCGCCCCATTTGCTGCAATCCCCACAACAGATTCCCCGAATAGTCCAACATGATTCGAGGATTGCAACCTTCAGCAATTAACTGCGGAATAAACTCCCCCATCCGTCCGTAACACCAAGCAAAGACTTCGGCGTTGTGGTTATCCCCATCGTGGGGATGTTCAAACATATATTGTAGATTGCTGATGAGTTCCCCATTACTACCTGCGGGAATTGTGGGTTGGTGCATGTGAAGGGCGCAAGCAAACCCAGCAGTAAGATTTTCTAAACGTAAATTGGTGGTGGGTAGAAATATAGGTTCGTTGTGGTTCGTTACCGACTGAATTTCAGCTTCCCAACCGCAAATATTTGGCAACCCCGACCTTGATGCTGCTAAAACAGGTAAGTTTGATATAGCTGTTGCCGTCATAATCAGTTATCAGTTATCAGTTATCAATTGTCAGTTGTCGTAGGGGCGGGTTTAGCAAGTAGATTCACGGGCTCAAGCCATTATCTTCGTTCAAAACCCGCCCGTACAGTTGTCAGTTATCAGTTATCAGTTATCAGTTATCAGGGAGCAGGGAGCAGTCAACCATCAACCGTCAACCAGTTCCCTACACCCTACACCCTACACCCTTCTTTCTTCAACCACAACAAAATTACTAATGACGAATGACACATGACCAATGACAAATTAATTTGGCAAGCTGATTTTTATCGTCGCCCGTGGCGAGATGATACCGGACAGGTATTGTGGGAATTGTTAATCTGCGATCGCGCTGGGAATTTTCGCTACGAAGCCATATGCCCTCAAGCAGCAGCCAATGCATCGTGGTTAGTAGAACAGTTGCAATTAGCTGCATCTCAGCTACCAGATATAATCCAAGTCTTTCGACCGCAATCCCTCAGTTTGATCGCCACCGCAGGGCAAAAACTAGGTATTACTGTAGAACCAACGCGGCGCACTGAGGCATTGAAACAGTGGTTGCGATCGCGCATACCTCAGTATTCTACCAATGGAGAACCCTATAACCCTCTCGCTTTAGACAAACCACCCCCCGTCCCCCTACCAGAAAATTTGTGGGGCGATCGCTGGCGTTTTGCTAGTCTACCAGCAGGAGATCTCGAAGCTGCATTTAAAGACCGTCCGCTGCCAATCTTAGACATGCCAGAATCTCTACTCCCCCTAAATTTAGGCTTAGCATCGACGATTGCCGTTCCAGGGGTAATCATCTATGGTGACAGGAAATCCATGCAGTTAGCCCGTTGGCTGCAAGCAGCACAGCCGATTGCCCTCAAATACGTTCCAGGCGAATTAGCGGGATTAGTTTTAGAAGCAGGGTTAGCAGATCGGTGGGTTGTAGCGACTTTTTCTGATAGTGAGGCGATCGCATCTGCTCAAACTTACGCACAGCGCCAGCAACAGAGTCAAGGTTTGCATTTCTTGTTAGTCCAACCCGATGATTCGGGCATGACTTATACTGGTTTCTGGCTGTTACGAGATGAGTAGAAAAAACACTTAACTTCTGTTTCCTTCAAAAGATTTCCCTCACAACTTCCTCAAACTGTTTCTATATAACCCATAACTGTAGAGCAAGTAGATAGAGTCAATGGCTTTCCCAAGGCTTATCGAGCTTCTATTGACTCAACCTAAATATGAGGGGAATTGAGTCCATGTTGCAATCAACAGCAAATCGACAAAACCAGTTACAGATCTCTAAAGAACAAGCCTTTGTACTTTGGTTTGAGGAAGTTGGCATTGCAGATATCCCTTTAGTAGGTGGTAAAAACGCCTCTTTAGGTGAAATGATTCAACAACTGACACCCAAAGGCGTAAACGTACCTACAGGTTTCGCCACAACAGCTCATGCTTATCGCTACTTTATCGATCGCGCAGGCTTACAAGCGCAGTTGCGATCGCTATTTTCTGACTTGAATGTGGAAGATGTAAATAATCTGCGGCAACGAGGCAAGCAAGCCCGTGCTTTAATTCTCAATACGCCGTTTCCGTCAGAATTATCCAGCGCGATCGCGGATGCTTATTTGCAATTGTGTCAAAGATACGGTGACACCTCAGCAAGTTTGTGCGATCGCCTCGCACCAGAATATCGCGAATCTTGCCAGCGTTCTAGCGGTGAGACTGATGTCGCAGTTCGTTCTAGCGCTACAGCTGAAGATTTACCCGATGCAAGTTTTGCCGGACAGCAGGAAACATACCTCAACGTCCACGGCGTACAAGCAGTCCTAGAAGCTTGTCATAAATGTTTTGCTTCTCTGTTTACCGACCGTGCGATTTCTTATCGCACGATTAAAGGCTTCGACCACTTTAACATCGCGCTGTCGGTGGGCGTGCAAAAGATGGTACGTTCTGACTTAGCGGCTTCTGGGGTGATGTTTTCCATCGATACGGAAACGGGTTTTAAAAATGCTGCCCTGATTACAGCTGCCTATGGCTTAGGGGAAAATGTCGTCCAAGGTGCAGTTAACCCCGACGAATATTTTGTGTTTAAGCCGACACTGCAACAAGGTTTTCGCCCCATTTTAGAACAACGCTTGGGCAGTAAAGAAATCAAAATGGTCTACGATGTCGGTGGTAGCAAGCTGACAAAAAACGTCACCGTACCAGAATCGGAGCGAGTCAAGTATGCTCTTACCGATGACGAAGTTCTGACGTTAGCTCGATGGACTTGTATCATTGAAGACCACTATTCGGCAGTACGCGGCATTTATACCCCGATGGATATTGAGTGGGCAAAAGATGGCTTAACGGGAGAATTATTTATCGTCCAAGCCCGTCCCGAAACCGTACAATCGCAAAAATCCACCAATACTATCAAAAGCTATCAACTCGTAGGTGCGCATAGCAATGCGCCCGTACTGGCGAGAGGTCGTGCAGTCGGAGAGGCGATCGGTACTGGTAAAGCGCGGGTGATTTTGGATGTCCACAAACTCGACTCTTTTCAACCAGGGGAAGTGTTGGTGACATATAAGACCGATCCCGACTGGGAACCGATTATGAAAAAAGCAAGTGCAATTGTTACCAATCAGGGAGGTAGAACTTGTCACGCGGCAATTATCGCCCGAGAAATGGGAATTCCCGCTATTGTGGGGACTGGTAACGCGATCGCCCAGTTGAAAACAGGTCAGGAAGTGACAATCTCCTGTGCGGAAGGCGAAGAAGGACGGGTGTATGAGGGGATTTTGCCTTATGAGGTGAAAGAGGTGGCGTTAGAAAACTTACCTCGGACACGCACCCAAATCATGATGAATGTGGGCAATCCCTCGGAAGCATTTAGTTTAGCAGCTATACCAAATGATGGCGTGGGTTTGGCACGATTAGAATTTATCATTGCCAACCACATCAAGGTGCATCCCTTAGCTTTGATTCATTTTGACCAGTTGCAAGATGCGGATGCGAAAGACCAAATTGCCTTGTTAACGCATTTATACGATGATAAGCCATCATACTTCGTCGATAAATTAGCTCAGGGTATTGCCACGATCGCCGCTGCTTTTTATCCCAAACCTGTAGTCGTGCGTTTGTCTGACTTCAAGAGTAACGAGTATGCCAACCTACTAGGTGGGAAGCAATTTGAGCCAGACGAAGAAAACCCGATGATTGGCTGGCGTGGGGCTTCGCGGTATTACGACGAGAAATATCGTGAAGGTTTCGCCCTAGAGTGTCAAGCCTTGAAACGGGTACGGGATGACATGGGTTTAACCAACGTCATTCCGATGGTTCCCTTCTGTCGCACGCCTGCTGAAGGACGCAAGGTGATGGCAGAAATGGAAAAATATGGTTTACAACGGGGCGAAAATGGGTTGCAAGTCTACGTCATGTGCGAGATTCCTAACAACGTTATCTTGGCGAAACAATTCAGCGAAGTGTTTGATGGATTCTCAATTGGTTCCAATGACTTGACGCAACTCACTTTGGGACTCGATCGCGATTCTGGTTTAGTCGCGCACCTCTTCGACGAACGCAATGAAGGCGTGAAAGAGATGGTACAAATGGCGATCGCTAAAGCTAAAGAAAACCAGCGCAAGATTGGGATTTGCGGTCAAGCACCCAGCGATTACCCAGAATTTGCCCGTTTCTTGGTCGAACAAGGAATTGACTCCATCAGTCTCAACCCAGATTCAGTTTTGAAAACTTTATTGGAAGTTGCTGCTGTTGAGGGTGTATTTACACATTGACGTTTTTGTCAAGATGCAAATCGCGTCTTGACAGAAAATTTGATTTAACTGCGACGAGTGATGAAACAAGAGATGAACGCGAGCCACAAAGAGCAACTGCTCGACTTCTTACAAGAACAATTGGCAATTTCACCCAAGGCGATCGCGATGGTATTGCGGCTGAACGAGCAGAATCCCGGTCCCTTGCCTATGCTGCTGTGGCAGTACGGTCTAATTTCTCTGGAGCAGTTAGAGCAGATTTTTGACTGGATGGCAAGCTAAATTGAGCTGCGAGCAACAAAAATATGCATTCTCATCCCCCAGCAAAAGTGCAAGATCGAGCTACCGTCACGACTCATCCCAGTGGTGATAAGCGTTTTAAGCTTCTAGATGTCACGATTAAACGACATCAGGCTCGACAAGACGCACTGATCGAGATCTTGCACAAAGCACAGGAACTTTTCGGTTATCTGGAAGATGACGTTCTGCTGTACGTTAGTCGCAGCTTGAAATTGCCTCCCAGTCGCGTTTATGGTGTGGCAACTTTCTATCACTTGTTTTCCCTTGCACCTCAAGGAGTTCACACTTGTACGGTTTGTACTGGAACTGCTTGTTATGTTAAAGGTGCAGCACAAATCTTGGCAGCAGTCGAGCAGAACGTTAAGATTCGTGCTGGTGAGACGACAGCAGACAAACAACTTTCTTTACTGACAGCCCGTTGTCTAGGTGCGTGTGGTATCGCTCCTGCGGTCGTATTTGACGGGACTGTGTGCGGACATCAAACGGCAGAGTCCACTTGCGATCGCCTGAAGGAATGGCTAGAAGGCAGGTAGATTTCGCGCCAGCCGATCGCATCCTCACAAGTTTCTCATACTTCTTCTCTAACTTCAGAGTAGAGTCGAAATCGGTGGTGGTGAGGAGGCAGCTAAAAGATGGATTTAAACCAATTACAGGAAATTGCCCAGCACGAACGCACCGCTCAAAAACCGATCCAAATTCGTTGTTGCGTAGCTGCGGGGTGTCTATCTGCTGATTCCTTAGCTGTGAAACAAAGGCTGGAACGAGCAGTGGTAGAGACGGGTTTAGGGGATGAAGTGCAAGTCTGTGGTGTTGGTTGTATGCGTTTGTGCAGTCAAGGACCATTAGTACAGGTCGCAGAAAGCACGCTTTACGAAAAAGTCACTCCTGAAGATACGCCTTCTATTATTACTGCACTCGATGGCGGCGAAACAACTGTGCGACGTGGCGATCTGACACAGCCATTTTTTACTCAACAAATGCCAATCGTTTTAGAAAATAGCGGTAGAGTCGATCCAGAACGAATTGAATCTTATATTGCCGCAGAAGGGTATCGGGGACTTTACCACGTTTTACATGAGATGCAGCCGAACGAGGTGGTAGAGGCGATCGCCCAAAGTGGTTTGCGGGGACGTGGTGGTGCTGGTTATCCCACAGGTTTGAAATGGGCAACGGTAGCTAAGGCAAAGGGAGAACGCAAGTATGTTATCTGCAACGCTGATGAGGGCGATCCTGGCGCATTTATGGATCGCAGCGTCTTGGAAAGCGACCCGCATCGGGTGCTGGAAGGAATGGCGATCGCCGCTTATGCGATCGGGGCAAATCAAGGCTACATCTACGTTCGAGCTGAATATCCTACTGCCATTAGCCGCCTTCAAATTGCCATTCGCCAAGCCCAACGCCTCGGTTTGTTAGGCAGTCAAATCTTTGATTCACCTTTTGATTTCAAAATTGATATTCGCATTGGTGCGGGTGCTTATGTCTGTGGCGAAGAAACCGCATTAATGGCATCAATTGAAGGCAAGCGGGGTTTACCCAGTCCTCGTCCGCCTTATCCAGCTGAATCTGGTTTGTGGAAAAATCCGACTCTAATTAACAACGTCGAAACTTTTGCTAATATTGCGCCGATCGTTCGTAAAGGTGCTGACTGGTTTGCCAGTATTGGTACAGAAAAAAGTAAAGGTACAAAAGTCTTCGCTTTAGCAGGTAAAATCCGCAATACGGGCTTGATTGAAGTCCCGATGGGAACGACTTTACAACAAATAGTCGAGCAAATGGGCGGCGGCGTACCCGATGACGGGGTGGCTAAAGCCGTGCAAACTGGTGGACCTTCCGGGGGATGCATCCCAGCTTCAGCTTTTGATACGCCTGTAGACTACGAATCGCTGACTCAACTTGGTTCGATGATGGGTTCCGGTGGCATGATTGTCATGGATGAAACGACCAACATGGTAGATGTTGCCCGCTTCTTTATGGAATTTTGCATGGATGAGTCTTGCGGTAAATGTATTCCCTGTCGCGTTGGGACTGTACAGTTACATCGGCTATTAACCAAGATTCGGCAAGGTGAGGCATCGTTAACCGATTTGGAACTGTTGGAAGAACTTTGTGACATGGTGAAAAATACGAGTTTGTGCGGTCTGGGTCAATCTGCACCTAATCCAGTACTTAGCACCTTGCGTTATTTCCGAGATGAGTATTTGACTTTGGTTGATGACAGCGCCAGTAGATATTGCGATTTAAAAGCAAGGTAGAACAATAGCAATGGCAGTCAAAACTTTAACAATTAACGACCAACTTATCAGCGCCCTTGAGGAGCAAACCATACTAGAAGCAGCACGGGATGCGGGAATTCATATTCCGACACTTTGCTATTTAGAAGGAGTTTCAGAGGTTGGTGCTTGTCGGCTGTGCTTGGTAGAAATTGCTGGCAGTCATAAACTACAACCCGCCTGCGTCGCGAAAGTTGCAGAGGGGATGGAAGTGAAAACCCATACCCCGAGGCTTCAGAATTATCGCCGCACGATTGTCGAAATGTTGTTTGCAGAAGGTAACCACATTTGCTCGGTTTGCGTGGCGAATGGCAATTGCGAATTGCAAGACTTGGCGATTGAAATGGGTATGGAACACGTCCGGTTAGAATATCATTTTCCCGATCGCAAAGTTGACGTATCTCACGATCGCTATGGCATTGACCATAACCGTTGCGTTCTCTGCACTCGTTGTATTCGAGTCTGCGATGAAATTGAAGGGGCGCATACTTGGGATATGGCTGGTAGAGGCACAAACTCGCACGTTATTACCGATTTGAGTCAACCTTGGGGAACGTCACAATCCTGTACTTCTTGCGGTAAGTGTGTGAATGCTTGTCCCACAGGGGCGCTTTTCTACCAAGGTTCGAGTGTAGGCGAAATGAAACGCGATCGCGCCAAACTAGAATTTCTAGTGACAGCACGGGAGAAACAGCAATGGCGGATTTAGCACTGAGTGATTTTTGTCAAGGTTCTGTATTAATCTCAGCAAATGTTGTATCGAGATCGGGTTGATTTTTCCATGCTCTAAATATTTGGTTGAGTCTATTCAGTCTCTCCTGTTCGCTCACAGGCTGCTCGATCTCAACTTCTATATGAATTTCTGTACCATCAGGAATATTTATTTCCTCTAATAATTCAATGTTTTTACCATGCTTTATGCCTTTAACTCTCATCGGATTTGTTCCATATATTTAAGAAGAGCTATATCCCTACTATACCTAAGTATTGAATTTAGGAGGATCGAGCGGATTTATAAAGCGCACGCCTTCAATTATCGCGCCCACATTGAAATCTTCGCTGTAGACTACCGGAATCTGATTTAATTTAGCCGTCGCCCAAATTTGAGCATCCCAAAAACTAAGCTGATATTCTTTTACACCTCGGATTGCTTCTAACACGATCGCACCTGTCACTTCTACAACTTCCCAAGCGAGTATGTAGTTTTGAATTCGGTTTCCGGCTTCGACTATGCTTAAGGCATTGGGAAACTTGCGATCGCTCGTCACCGTGACGAAAAATTCAGCTAAAACTTGAGTGCTGATGACACCCGTACCGGAGGTAACTAGGCGATCGAGGGTTTGTAGAGCTGCTGTTTGTTTGTCGGGGTTGCTGGTATCGTAGGCGTAAATCAGGATATTAGTATCCACGAAGAACTTTGCGGTCATATAAATCTTCGCGGTTCCAAGTACGATCTTCACAGGTAGGATTAGGGGTTGAGCTTTGCTCGATCCGTTGCTGGATAAAGGCTTTTTCTTCTTCCCATGCCTTCAAATTGCGGCTTGTAGGCTGAGCTGCTAAGCTGTATCGTTCTACTGCTTGTCTAGCCGCAGATAGGATGTCGTCTTCGGTTTCGAGTTGTGCTAAATTTTCGACTTTCATTTGCTCGGTAACTTGCCGATGTGCCACTTTGTACTGAGCGTGTAGCAAAGTACGGGTAATTTCTTGCATTACTGCTTCCATATCAGCAGGAGAGCCAAGTGCTTCAATCTGCCATAAAGCTGCACGCGCTTCTGGTGGTAGCTCGACGAAAAGCTTGAGCGCCATGCCTGCAATCTGGCTGGGTTTACGCTGCTCTATTCGAGCAATATAAGCAACGCGGTTAGCTGTCTGTGTATCGGTATAAGCAGATATCGTCTTTCCTGCCATTTGCTCTTTACTTTCTACGTCTGTAGTTTCTATAGAAATTATAGATTTTATAACGAGAGTTTTGCAAAGCCAAGGGCGATCGCTTTCCGCATCTGACTGTCTTCGTGTTTTCAGAGCGATCGCATAGCAAGCGGTTAAACTACAGAGGCGATCGCATTTTCAATGGCTATCTGATATTCAATTAGAAGAATTAATTAGGCAATCCAGCGTTTTTATAAAAAAACATGAGGACTTGCCCATTCATAATGGTTTGGAAAAACAAAATTGGTAAACGAAACAGAGATACTCACATCCAAAGCTCTAACGTGATGCCACCAGCCGACTGGTATAAAAAGTGCTTCTCCTGGTTCCAGTAAAACTTCTATAACATTAACTTTTTTAAATAATGGATACTTTGCATAATCTGGATTTTCACAATCAACTTTACTGAAAACACCAACATAGTTGTAAAGCAGTGGAGTTTGATGTGGTGAAATTAACTTAACTTTTTTTCGCCCCAGTACTTGTGCTAAAAAGATATTAGAGGTATCGTGATGCAAGGGCGTGACTGTTCCACTTGGTCCAAACCAGAAAAATATTTTACCTTTAGTGTCAGTTAAGTTAAGGTACTCTGGAAAGATTTCAATGTCGTTGAGTAGACTTCTCATTTCCTCCCGCTCTAAAGTTTGGTTATTTGCAACCATGTAGTATTCATTAGTCATTCCATTTTGAATAATTTTACTAATATAATCTTTCAGCAATAACTTCGTTCTATGTCGCTCTAAATCAATTTCATAATCAGGATTTGTATTACGGTTTGCTTGTACTTCTACCTCTACTTCACCGTATTTTTGCTTCAAATATCCAGGATTCCATAATTTTAACGCTTGCCAATTTTGCATAATGCCTGTCAAAATCACGGGAGTATTTTTTGCATAGTATTTTTCTAAAAAATCTTCTCTCGAAATGAAATATCTTCTCTCTATTTTGTCAGAATTTTTAGATAGCTCGTTTAGTTGACTATAAATGCACAATAAAGATTCTAATTTTTTTAGCAGATGCACAAAGTTGTTCCCAGCTTGAAAATAGGGATGATTTACAACATCTCTAACTTCATTAAAGGCAACTTGACCATCAAAACCATTATCGATTAAAACTTGAATCATTGCCCACTCATCGACATTGAGAAGCCTATTAACTGCAATCCAACGTTTCCAATCATCATCAAGTGTTACTTTAGCTGAGGTTGGTTGATTCATTTGCTTAATCTGCCAAGGTTGAGGTTCAGACATTGCTAGTACTCATATATATATTTACCTGGACTATACTTTCTCTCTCATTTAAGTTTCGTGAGTAGATATACAGTTGTTTTTGACATGCAAGCGTTCTACCAAATAGTATATTAAATAAATTAATATTTTCGCGATTGAAATATAGCGATTCTCAGTTAAATGAGGTACACGGATCTGTAGGAGCGCACAGCCGTGCGCCCCTTAGAATGTATTACACCCGCATGGGAAATGCTATATAGGCACTTCTATATACACTACTTCCAACAAATACCCAATAATTCATAATCAAAAAACTGTAAAATTGATGCTATACCTATCAAATTGAGGTTAAAATAAGAAATGTAAAAATAGCTACTGTAAATGCCTTGCTTCTCATAATTTCGTTGGCAAGCACAGCTATAGCTATTGTATTAATTGGATAAGTATAAATTTTCAATCTTGCTATCATAAATTCTTAGTTCTCCACCTGAAAACCTACATTCCAAATGATTGTTTGGTTTCAGTTTTATACGGGGAAGGCATTGCCGTCCCCATAAAACTACGAAACTTATGACTTTTGAGGGTCAAAGAGAGGAATTAATGAAGACGACATCAACCCAGTAGTTACTCGACCGATAGGTGTCGGTGGGGAAACTACTAGTAGCGCCGTACTTGTAAACGCCGTTACCTCCACTCTCGCCGTTGCGTAAAAAGTGCAGTGGTGGGCTATCCACGCCAGCAGTTTCAAAGTATCTTTGGTTAGCGGCGTAATATCCTCTGCTAGTGTGATAAGAGGCGATGTATACGGTGTTGGCGGTAATTGGCACTGGCTGAGCAAAATTGACCTGCTGCCAGCCTGTGGCAGTTTCGTTCGTAAAGGTTGCAGTTGCTAGCTTTTGTCCGCTACTGGTCCAGAGGTTGCCAATGTGCGTACCTGTATTGCCGCTCCCCTTGTAGAAGCGGATGCCAGTGATATACCCATCAACATCTGACTTAAACTTGACTCCTACCTCAATTGCACGGGAGTCATTGGCGATTTGCGCAGGTGTTGTCGAACTAGCCCAGATACTATATGTATATGTTGGTAATGGTGTTGGAGTCGGATCGCTAACACTGACTAGGAAAACGTTGTCTTGCAGGTCAAAGCCGGAATTACTCGGGTTTGACTGACCAATTTCAAACAGGTAGATGATATCTTTAGCACCAATATTAATTTTCCCATTAGAGACATAGTTCCTTAAATACTGTTCAACTGACGTTTGACTGCTGAAAGCCTGAATGCCAGGAACATTATCTCCGTTACGCAAAGACTTAACTTTTGTAGTATTAGTAGACTCTACTGGGGTATCAGAGTTACCACAATTTTTTCCTACGGGTTCTACTGGAACGGATGTAACTTTGACTTGTTGCCCTGGATTTATTGTTAAGTTTAAAGTCTCATTCTGTTTCACAATGTAATCTTGAGTGTCAACAGTAATTTTAGTATTAACAATCCAGTTGGTCGATCCCGTACAAGCATAACTGCTACCTATTGATTTAAAGGTCAAAACTGCGGGTTGACTACAGGTGAGAATGCCGTCACTTACACTACACTGAGCAACCTCGGTTGGCGGGCTGCTGCCAAGAGTCGGAGTCGGAGTGGGTGTCGGAGTTGGAGTGGGTGTCGGTGTCGGAGTCGGCGTGGGTGTCGGAGTTGGAGTGGGTGTCGGAGTTGGAGTGGGTGTCGGAGTTGGAGTGGGTGTCGGAGTTGGAGTGGGTGTCGGAGTTGGAGTGGGTGTCGGAGTTGGAGTCGGCGTGGGTGTGGGTGTGTTTAAAGCAAGCTCAGAGGCTCTGGCAAAGGAATCGCTGCCAACTGTTAATCTCTTTGAAGAGCTATCATCGGTAAGCTGAGCAATTAGGGACACATCTGCTTTGCGTGCAGAGGTTGCTGTTGCTGTAAATCCATTTGTTGCTGCAATCGAGTCAACTAAGACAGGACAGAGAGTCTCTGAAGCAGTTGAACAATCTCCAGTAGAACGATTAATTGTTCTGTCACCTAACCAGGTACTAGTGTTTTTGCGAACGTAATATGTAACAAGTCTGTGTAAATTTAAAGAACCACCAGAAATATTACCTGTTATGGGTTGTGCAGTTCCTCCTGGTGTGTTTGACACATTAAAAGTGTTTGTAGCTGTATTGATAACGTAGTATCGTTGCTTTTTAGTGAGACCTGGAGCCGTACCAGAACCTACAAACATCACCGCAGTTCCATTAGGAAGCCCGTGATTGTTGATAGTGATTTCACTACTACCACCAGCATTTGTACTACCTACTGCTTGAAATGGTATCTGCAAGTATAATTTTGCTTCAGGAGCAACACCACCCATAGTAGATCCTAGATCTGTCCAAGCCCATGCTGGCGCAGGACTACTATCGTCTACTTTAATCGCCGTTCTGACTTCATCAGCGATAAAGTCTTGCGCTCGGTTCAGGTCTACTCGCCTTTCACTTTCAGCCTTAGCTTTTTGGTTAGCACTGCTAATACTAACTAAACCAAAACCAGCAGCAGCAATAAAAATTGAGGTGAGAGCCATTGCTACTAATAATTCTACCAACGTAAAGCCAGTAGAGTTTTTTGGAAGCAGAAATAATCTCAAATAATCATTTTTCATAGTAGACTTAAACATAAAATTTATTGATGTTAACGCGAACTCTCACAGTTAGTTCCTGTATAATTACCAGTCCTAATAATTCCTAATCCTTGAGAAATAACAAGACATTTTTTTTCTTTAATGCTTCCGTTAGTCGAAGCAAGTTTTATTGTTCCACTACTACTTACATCATTTGTTCTACCTTTAAAATCAAAGGTTATTGTCCAAGGAGCGGTATTAGTGTAATCTATATTGATACCTGTCAAAGTTCGATCGCCTGTAACCAAACAAGTACCAGAAATGGTTTTGTTATCGCCTTTCGGTACGGTAACTGTACAATTTTTACTTTTCCGAATTGCTTCTCTTTGGGATTCTTGCAATGCACCTCTAACTCGATCCAAGGCATCACTAGCTTGACTTTTATTGATCGAAGTAATAAAGCTAGGAAGAGCGATCGCAGCCAAAATACCAACTATCATCAATACAAATCCTAGTTCTAGCATTGTGAAACCGCGATCGTCAGTTTGGGCAGTATAAGGCAGCATTTGGTATTACCTCAGTATAGAAATCAGCTACAGATTTTCCACCAGAAATTGGAGTAACTTTATAAGTAACTTTCAACACTTTAGAATCATTAGAGTCGGGTTCATTTGTTCTGACTAAATCAAATTGCTGCTTTGTTAGACTGCTTTCTTTTCTAAAGGTAGTAGTTGTTGTGTTATCGCTAGCATTGAAAGCAGTAGAGTATATATTGAGGCTTGCGTTAGTAGAGTCATTAATTAAGTCTCGCAAACCATCAGCATATCCGGTGGTAGCCGATGAAGTACATTTTGTAGTAGCGACACTAATTAAATCTCCCGTGCTATTACTAGTTAAAGTAATAGCAGAACCACCAGATGACTCAGATACTTTAAATGTATTTGTATTGGCGCTTACAACATAATAAACTTTATTTGTTGATAGTCCTTCAGCAATTCCACTGCCCATAAACATTACTTTATCTCCATCTGATAAACCATGATTAGAGATGAGAATCTGAGAAGAATTTGTAGCGTCTGCTGAAGATTTCATGCTGTCAACATTTTTTAGTCCTATTTGACTAGCCTCAAATCTTAGACTTTCTAAATCTTTTTGAATCCAAGTTGTTGCCTCAGCATTTTGTTGGGCACGTGCTTTAAAAATAGCGGCAACTGCCATCATTTGCATGGCAACTGTGAGAAAAATTGTTGTGATTAAGATTGCAAATAAAACCTCAATCATTGTCAAACCTTGCTCTGATTTTAATAATTTTGGCTTATGCATTTAAGGAATCTCCTGTTTTTGCCATGTATTAATAGGCGCAATAATTGGTGGCAAGCCTTTGGGTGATAGACCTAAACTAGTCCAACTAGCTAATTGTTCAACTACTGTATGGTTGCTGCTAGAGGAGCAACTTGGAGCATTAAAGTTATCGACCCACAAAGAACCACGAAACTTTCCATTACCATCAACTCCTCCACTATATGCAGGAGCGAAAACAAATCCATCAAGAATACCATTGCCATTTAAACATATTGATTTAGTATTATCGCCATAGCCAAAAATTTGAAAATCAGTGGGATCGCAGCCGGTTACACCAGTACAATCATGATGAATATTTGCTTGCTTAGCAATGCTGCCCTCAAGATAAAACCTAACTTTTGTATTAGTTCTAATGTTTATAGTTACATTTCCAATTGAGGTGACAGAATACTCAAATATCCCACCAGTAGCAGGGTAAATTGCACCAGTAGTAGATCTATCACCATTTCTAGGAAATGTATCACTACTCATTGTTCCTAAAACTTGGCTGGGAATACTAGTAAAATTAGGTGGACTGGGTAAGTCAGGGAAAATAAAGCCAAATTGTTTTGTTTGATAGGGTTGATTAGTGTTTGGATCGAGGTAAGGTCTATTTGGTGTTACAGAGGTGTCAATGGCTTGATGAGAATCAAGTGGAGGTTTGGGAGAGAGAGAGCAATCGTTTAGAAGAATATTACCTTTGGTTTTTTGGTTCCCTGGCATATTACCTGTTGTCAGCCATAATCCTGGAACTGGAGTGCTAGATAAATTTCCTTGACTGACAGGAATATTAACTTGCAGTCGAGTTATAGCTGTACCCGCGCTTTGAGTGGCTGTACTTCCAGTACCAACTTGATTAACTCGACCTTCAACTGTTAATTGACCAGTTCCAGGAGTAGTACCTACAGTACCTGTAGTTCCTGGTACGGGGTAAACATAACTAATCAGTCTGTACTGTCCTTTATTCGGATTGCTAGTGTCTACGTCTGTCCATGCAATAGATGATTTGTCCACTACAGTAGTAGCGCCACTACCATACCCACTACAAGAACTAATTCCTGGAATCTTGCTTGCATTCGCCCAACTTTTTGTAGTACCAGTATCGGGACAAGCTCCAGTTGTGGCATTGCGAGTCCCTTCACAATCTTTGTATGTTGCAATAACTGGATTGTTACTAATTAATGCCTGATAGCGAGTAACACCTGTCTCTGCTGCACTCAAACCTTGACTGGTTGATTTTTGAGCCAAAGCAGTCATTTGATCGCCTTGAGATCTCATCAGTAGCGTAGCGACGACAAGCAGAATAATAAATCCCAAACTGATAGCAATAGGCAGAGCAAAACCTCGATCGCTGTAGCGACAAATTAGAGCAAACTTTAACTTCGGACTCATATAAATTTCTGTATTACTAAAGCGTGGACGATCGCGATACTTACGTTAAGGGACTACTTGAGTAACTAATCAAACGACAGCAAAAACCACAACCATGTATTGGTTGCGATCGCTCAAATCAAGCGATTGGTATAAAATTTACACACTTAATTTAATCTCTATTTTTGAAACTGTCTTCAGTGAAAACACTATTTAGTTTGATGCTCTATTTTTGAACTCAGTTCAGTTAAGTCAAAGCTCAATTTTTCTATGTATTACTCTCGCTGAAAACTAGGTTTTTCTAATACAATTAGGGAGCAATCGAGCCAGCTAATGCTTTGATTCCAAAATCAGTAATTGAAGCTCTGCTTTACTATTTCTTGAAACAAAACATTAGATTTGAAATTTAATATGATGAAATCTTTAAGTTTCTTCAAACTCTATTGCAAAGTGATATGAAAAATTTCAGTGTTTCCACGGTGATGTTTTATTCTGCTAACAGTGCTAAACAAAAGCAGAAGATTTAGCATTTAAAATCGTTAACCGGACTACCATTTCCTGTCAGCATTTATTTATACTCCTCGCTTTCCCTACAACTTAAAACAAAGTTAACCCATGTGTAACACTAGCCCCAAAGAACTTGCGGCACGATAGAATAACTTTGCAGGCTAGCAGGGGAGAACGCTGTTAGGCGTTCTATCTATTTCAACCTAAGTAGATACCCCTAGAGTGGAAAAGTAGCAATGTTAAAACGTATACTAAAATCTCTCGCGCGATCGCTGACTCGTAGGCAAAGGCGACGACGATTAAGACCTTTATATCTCAAAAAACGCCGCCGTTCGGTCGAGGCTGGCTTTATTCTACCAACTGTAGCCGTGGTATCGATGGTAGTGGTACTACTGACCGCAGCAATGACGATTCGATCTTTCGATCGCGCCCGTAATGCCAGTAATGTAAGAGTAAGTCAGGCAGCCGCAGAAGCAGCCGCACCCGCGATCGCCCGTGCTAAAGTTAAAATTGAGGCTTTACTCAGAGATCCTGCCCTACCCAGCCGCACGCCTGCTACTCAATCGCTCTACAACGCAATTAAATACAACTCTAAATTTACTTTTGGCGATGAGACGCGCCTGAAACTAGGCTTTGATATCAATCAAGATAATGCCATAACCGCAGACAACGCCGACATCAAAAACGACGAAACGTTAACAACTGCTTGGCGCTTCCCTACCGATACCAATAATAACGGTAAATTTGATACGTATACGCTTTATGGGATTTACTTCCGCAGTCCTGGCGTTGAAGAAGGTAATTTTAACCGCGAACGCAATCCTCTCGAAGCCAGAACCCCGCCGCCTGTAAATATTCCAGTTGCAAATAACCGTTGTGCCGATATTCTAAATGCAGATACAGAAATATTAGACAATGGTTGGTATCAATCTGGGAATAAATTAAACAAAAGCTTTTTTGTCTATACTGCCAGCGTACCCATTACAGATAGTACCGATTTAGGCGATCGCTTTGAAACTTTGGGTGGTAATACCAGCTTTTATGCTCTAGAGTATCAACAAGACCGCAGTTTGATTCCGCTCAATCAATATGCAGTATGGTTCAACGACGATTTAGAACTGTCACCCAGTAACGATTTTCGGATCAATGGCAGAATTCATACCAATGGTAACTTGCTAGTCGGTGGACGCAACAACGCCACAGTTAGATTTTATCAAGTCGATAGTCAAGATTCCTGTTTCTATCAGCCAGAAAACGGCAAAATTACTGTTGGGGGTAATGTTGGTAATGGTAGCGTTACCGATACGAGCGATCGCAATGTCGTGACTGTCGATCTATATAGTAACAATCCAAGCAATAGCACCGCTCAAATTGGTAGTAACAATAAATCTACAGAAGAAACAGGCGGAGAAGAAATTGCCTATTCTGATGATGCTTTTAACCAACGCATTGCCTTGATGAAACAAGCAGCATTAGAATTTTGTATCGAGGCTGGACGAGATTGTTCTGAATTAGAACCACCAGAAATTAAGACAGTTTTAGCGATTAATAGATATCCTGACGACGTAAAAAATCGCTTTAGCCAACGCTTACAGGAAAATCCTAGTTTAAATACATATATTGTCCTCCAAGAAGAATTAGAAAGATATCTGCGTCATCGAACTCGGCGCGTTCCATATGCAGAAGTTTTAGAATCAAATAACGA
>NZ_JBOFLP010000180.1:0-23667 GCF_051657925.1 Chroococcidiopsis sp. | reverse complement strand
AGTCTGTTGTGAGTTTTCTTCATTTTATCTATTAAGAAGGGGTGAGGAGCGAGGAGCGAGGAGTGAGGGAAATTTTAGATTTTGGATTTTAGATTTTAGATTGAATTTCTCCCTTGTCCGCCTTGTCTCTTTTGTCTCCTTGTCTCTTTTGTCTCTCTATCCTTTCCTCGCTCCTCACCCCTCACTCCTCGCTCCTTTTCGATAGACTGGCAGAGAAGGCGATCGCATTTAATTATGACTAATCTCCTGGCTCAAACTCAAAGCCTCTATCTCCGCAAGCACGCTGAAAACCCGATTGATTGGTGGTTTTGGTGCGATGAAGCTTTGGCAAAAGCAAAAGCGGAAGATAAACCGATTTTTCTGTCGATTGGTTATTCTAGCTGTCACTGGTGTACGGTCATGGAGGGAGAAGCTTTTTCTGACCCTGCCGTAGCAGCATACTTAAATGCTAATTTCTTGCCAATTAAGGTAGACCGAGAAGAACGTCCCGATATTGACAGTATCTACATGCAAGCTTTGCAGATGATGACTGGTCAAGGGGGTTGGCCTTTAAATATCTTTCTCGCGCCAGAAGATTTAGTTCCATTTTATGGTGGAACTTATTTTCCCTTAGAACCGCGATACGGTAGACCGGGATTTTTACAGGTTTTGCAAGCGCTACGCCGTTATTACGATACCGAAAAACAGGATCTGCGATCGCGCCAGGAAGCAATTCTCGAAGCTATCCAGCAAGCTGCTATTCTCCCCAATACCCAGCCTTTAGATGGCGAACTGTTGCGCCAAGGTGTGGAAACCAGTACGGGAATTATTACAGGTGGCGACTACGGAACTAAATTTCCCATGATTCCTTATGCTGACTTAGCTTTACGGGGGTGGCGTTTCTTGCCCGTCTGGAAAGATAATTTTCGCTACAATCTCCCAGAATCTTGTACTCAGCGTGGTATCGATCTAGCGTTGGGGGGAATTTACGACCATGTAGGAGGCGGTTTCCATCGCTACACCGTCGATCCAACTTGGACAGTCCCCCACTTTGAAAAGATGCTCTACGATAATGGGCAAATTGTTGAGTATTTAGCAAATTTGTGGAGTGCGGGAGTACGAGAACCAGCTTTTGAAAGGGCGATCGCGCTGACTGTAAAATGGTTGCAACGAGAAATGACGGCTCCTGAAGGTTATTTTTATGCCGCTCAAGATGCTGATAGTTTTATACATTCACAAGAAGTAGAGCCAGAGGAAGGAGCGTTTTACGTTTGGAGTTACAGCGAATTAGAAAACATCCTGACTCCAGAAGAATTAACTGCACTGCAAGCAGAATTTACCGTCACTCCCCAAGGTAATTTTGAAGGCAAAAATGTTTTGCAACGCCGTCAAATTGGTAGTTTAAGCGAGACAGTGGAATCAGCTTTGAAAAAACTGTTTCAAGTGCGATATGGTTCTACCTTTGAAGTATTAGATACCTTTCCCCCAGCACGAAATAATCAGGAAGCAAAAACTCAAACCTGGGCGGGTAGAATTCCGGCTGTCACCGATACCAAAATGATTGTTGCCTGGAATAGTCTGATGATTTCAGGTTTAGCAAGAGCTGCTGTCGTATTCAAACAAAATGATTATTTAGATCTAGCTGTTCGTGCAGCGAATTTCATTTTGGAAAATCAGTGGGTAGACGGGCGGTTTCATCGCCTGAATTATGATGGTAAGGCTGCTGTCATGGCGCAGTCGGAAGATTACGCCCAATTTATCAAAGCATTGTTGGATTTACATCAGGCTGAACTAGGGAGTCGGGAGTCGGGAGTCGGGAGTCGGGGAAGTGCTGTTTCCCTCACTCCTCACTCCTCACTCCTCGCCCCTCAAAATTGGTCAGATAAAGCGATCGCAGTTCAAGCAGAGTTTGATGAATTTTTGTGGAGTGTAGAACTAGGAGGCTATTTCAATACCGCTAAAGATGCGAGTCAGGAGTTAATTGTTAGAGAACGCAGCTATATGGATAATGCGACTCCGGCGGCGAATGGAGTAGCGATCGCCAATCTCGTGCGTTTGGCTTTACTGACGGAAGATCTAACTTATCTCGATCGCGCCGAGCAAGGCTTACAGGCTTTTAGCAGCGCCATGCACCAACATCCACAAGCCTGTCCCAGTCTATTTACTGCTTTTGATTGGTATTCTCACTGTACGACGATTCGGACTTCACAACAGCAAATCGAGACATTTTTAACACAGTATCTTCCTGCTGCCGTGCTGACCCAAGCAGATAACTTACCGGATTCCAGTGTTGGTCTAGTCTGTAAGGGTTTGACTTGTCTTGCACCTGCCGAAACCTTAGAAAAAATGCAAGAACAGATTCAGCAAAGTCAGATGAGGACGCTTTAAGGCGAAAGCAATGGGCGAATGAAATTCGCGACTACACAAACCAAGTCCGCCTGCGCGGACTCACTCGGGTAAAAGATTTACAACCCGCGCACCATCTGGACTTTGCTTGTATAGAGGCGATTTCTAATCGTCTGACTGACAACCCGCGTCGGCGGGTTTTGCTTAATAGAATATAATTTCGTTTCTTTAGGAGATATACTTCCTCTGCCATACTATAGATGGGGTTCTAAATAGTGCATTAGTACTATTTAGCCAGTGGTAGGGAAGAGTTTCAAATCAATGTCTTACGAGCCGCTACACCATAAATATCGTCCCCAAACTTTTGCCGATTTGGTAGGTCAAGAGGCGATCGCGACTACATTAACTCATGCAATTGAGCGAGAGAAAATTGCCCCTGCCTATTTATTTACGGGTCCGAGGGGGACGGGGAAAACCTCTAGCGCTCGGATTTTAGCAAAATCGCTGAACTGCCTCAATAGCAACAAACCAACAGCTCAACCCTGTGGTGTCTGTGTCGTGTGTCAAGGAGTTGCTAAAGGTGCGACTCTAGATGTGATTGAAATCGATGCTGCCAGTAACACGGGGGTAGATAATGTTAGAGAGCTGATCGAACGCGCCCAATTTGCCCCCGTCCAGTGTCGTTACAAAGTCTACGCGATCGACGAATGCCACATGCTCAGTACGGCGGCGTTTAATGCCCTACTCAAGACATTGGAGGAGCCGCCAGCACATGTAGTATTTGTCCTAGCTACCACCGATCCCCAACGAGTCTTACCAACAATTATTTCGCGCTGCCAAAGGTTTGATTTTCGCCGCATTCCTCTAGACGCGATGATAGGGCATTTAAGCGCGATCGCAGCTAAAGAAAGCATTGATATTACCCCAGAAGCCATACATTTAGTTGCATCCTTTGCGCAGGGAGGGTTGCGGGATGCCGAAAGTTTACTCGATCAGTTGAGCTTATTCGCTGGGGTCATAACTGTAGAGCGAATTTGGGATTTAGTTGGTTCTGTCGCCGAGCCGGACTTGCTAGAAATTTTACAGGCGATCGCACAGAGCCAACCAGAAGCATTACTCGATGCCGTGCGTCGAATTATGGATCGGGGTAGGGAACCGTTGACGCTGCTGCAAAACTTGGCAGGTTTCTATCGCGATTTACTTGTGGCTAAAACCGCTCCCAACCGTAACGATCTCATCGCCGTTACTCCTGCAACATGGGATGCGCTTTGCACGCAAGCTAAAGCTTGGGATATTTCTAGTATCTTGGTAGGACAACAGCACTTAGCTAAAAGTGAAGCCCAAATCAAAAATACAACGCAGCCCCGCTTATGGCTAGAAGTCAGCTTATTGGGATTGTTGCCATCTGCTGTCGCTTCACGTAGTGAGCAGGGAGCAGGGAAGCGGGCAGAGGGCGAGGTTTCCAAGTGGGCGGAAGCGCCGTCGCACGGCGCGTTGGAGCCGCGTTCGCCATCGGAGCCGCGTAGCAGGGAGCAGTTAGTAAGATCGTCGCTAGTTTCTTCAACACCTTCGGGAGTCGGGAGTCGTAGGGGCGGGTTTAGCGAAAGCTTGACAGATGAGGCAACAAATCTTGGTTCAAAACCCGCCCGTACAGAAGTTGGGAGCGGGCAAGCAGAGGCGCAGAGGAGCAGAGGTGCAGAGGGAGAGAAGAGAGCTGGGGGAGTTGAGGAGGCTGGGGAAGCTGGGGGAGAAAAAACAACCGTCAACTGTCAACCGTCAACCGTCAACCATCAACCAACAACTGATAGTAAAGAATCTTCAATTCCGACTTCCGAATTCCAAACTCCAAATTCTTCTAATGAGGAAGTTTGGCTTCAGGTACTTGCTTGCTTGCAACCGCACTCGACTCAAGCATTGCTCAAGCAAATGGGACGATTAATTCAATTTGAAGCTGGTATTGCCCGGATTGGCATGAAATCTCCAGCTTGGCGCGATCGCGCTAAAGCTTACGTACCAAATATCAAAGCTGCTTTTCTCTCAGCATTCGGACAAGAAGTACAAGTACAGCTGGAATTAGCCACGATGCCGAAGGAAGTTCGCGAGGCAACCTTGGCTGTGGCTAAGATCGCTTCAGCCAATAGTGGCGCACTTGAAACGAAAACCAACAATACGAATGGCGCTGCTCCCGCAATCGAGCATACAACTGGAGTAAGTATGGCTCAGCCAGCTGCTCCAGTCTCAAACACCCCACCAGTAACCACCATTCCAGATGACACTGCTAAAACACCGCTCTCATCAGCCACGACTGGAGATCCGGTCACTCCCATGACTTCCACTCCAGTCGGACAACTGGAAATTAGCGAGTTCGATATTGTAGTTCAACGCTTTGCTAAATCTTTCAATGGTGAGGCGATCGGTGATAGTACAGAATTTACCTCATCTACAGGCATCAGCAGTATCTCATCTGCCACTGTTCCAGAATGGGAAGATAGTGATACTGCCGAAGACTCCGATCTTGATTTTTGACGATCTGATAGTGGTTGATAGTGAATTGTTCATTACTGTTAACTATTAACTATTAACCATTAACCATTAACTATCAACAAACAACTAAATCCTAACTCTTACCCTGATGAACAGTTTTAACCCATTTCAATCGTTTAGGGCGAACGGACATTCTTGCAGTGATACTGGGCATCACCACTAACCAGTGAAACATATAAATAGTACCGCGCATGGTTTGAAGTAGCAGCATCAACAGCGTTGATAAACGCAGCTTTCCATCTGGATGGAACCGCTTTAGCCCTTGATACATCCACAACATAGACATTGACATGGCTAAACCTGTCAGCGGGCTAAACACAGGCAAACGATTACGAGCGATCGCCATGAACAAATCGGGAACCTGGGCAGCGGGTAATAAGTACTGAATTAGCAGATACATGAACATGTCAAAGGTTTTTTGAGTTCCCATGCGGTTGCTCAGGATCGGTCTCCAGTAGTCTAAGTATCGCTGATAGCCGCCTTCTGCCCAACGATTACGCTGATGCCATAGGGCAAGTGCTGTCGTTACACCTTCTTCCTCCACTGCTGGATAAGGTAGAAACTCAATCTCCCACCGATCTAGATGCAAGCGGAATGTCAAATCGAGGTCATCGGTGATTGTCTCCTCATTCCAGCCACCGCAGCGCTGCAAAGCTGCACGACGGACGAATTGACCGTTCCCTCGTAGTTCACCCAGTCCGCCAACTGCGAGTCGTTGCTGCTGTACGTAGGCATCCAAAGCCATTTCAGCTTGCTGTCCTAGCGTCCAGAAATTTTCGCTGGCATTGGCGATCGCCTTGCGTACCTGTACGGCTCCTACCTTTTTTTCTGCAAATAGAGGTAGAACTTGTTTGAGTAGGTCGGGAGTCACGCGAGCATCAGCATCAAATACTGCTAAAATCTCACCTTTAGTCAGCGGCAAGACTTGATTTAGCGCTCCTGACTTGCCACCAGTTGCTCCAGTCTGGCGATGCAATACTCTCAAGCAGTCGTATTCCTGCTCCAGTTGTGATAGTATTTTTGGCGTGTTGTCGGTGCTATCATCGTCTATCACCCAAACTTCGTACTTGTCATTTGGATAATCTTGATTGCAAAGTATCTTGACAAGATTGCCGATTACTGCTTCTTCGTTCTTGGCTGCCACAAGCAGGGAAATAAAAGGAGCCGTTGCCAGTGCTTCATCACTAACTAATTCTGCCTGCTGGCGCGGTCGAGCTAAGACTATCCGCAGGGCATGAATCCCAAACAACGTAGTTAGACCAAGTACAAACCATGCTCCCCAAGAAACTAAATGCAGGGCAATAGTACTGCTCCAGATCGTAACTAAAACAACTGCGGCTTTGCGCCTGCGACCTTGGAACAGAGATGGCAGCGACGTTGCTGGCAACGTTTCTACAGATTCTTCTGCATCTGACAGGTCTGACAAGAAAGCGCTCAGTGCGTCTAGTTCGTCATATGAATCATTTTCAGACCATGAATTGGCTGGC
Organism: Chroococcidiopsis sp.; assembly: GCF_051657925.1. NCBI lineage: Bacteria > Bacillati > Cyanobacteriota > Cyanophyceae > Chroococcidiopsidales > Chroococcidiopsidaceae > Chroococcidiopsis > Chroococcidiopsis sp. Next base: position 17,311 of record NZ_JBOFLP010000180.1, on the reverse strand, counting down.
ATAGGTCACTACTCGATCGAACACCAGTAATTGTTTGCGCCATCAGTGGCTTTGCAGTCTTAATTGTATCTGACATTTATACCCATCTCGGCATTTCACCTCTTAGCCCCGACTTCCAACCCATGTCACCCCGCTCTGGATATACCTTACCAGTATTCGCTTGTGCTGCGGCTGTAGCAGCTTTAGAGCAGATCGAACACGGGCGATCGCTTGCTCGTGTTTCAATCGACTTGCTCGAACCACCTGAAATTGTCGAAATTGAGATCGAACAAGTAGCCGAACTTAAGCCAGGGATCGCTTTAGCAATCACCCGTAGCGATCCAGGAGATAATCTAGATATCACGCGAAATACCCCGATTTGGGCATTGGTAGAATTGGGAGTCGGGAGTCGGGAGTCGGGAGTCGGGGAGAAGAGAGCTGAGGGGGCTGAGGGAGCAAATACCAACCACCCATTACCCATTACCCATTACCCATTACCCATCCCAGAATCACCACCAAAAAATATAATCATTAAAGGTGGAGAAGGACTAGGACGAATTGTAGATGCAGGTGACAGACCTGCAATTTATGCCTATGCCCAAAGATTGCTGTACGCTAACTTAGAGCGATCGCTCGCCCCAGGGGAAACAATTGAGGTCACAATCATCCTCCCAGAAGGCAGAAAACTCGCAGAGCGTACTTCCAATGCTGCTTTTGGAGTAGTAGATGGACTCTCTTTATTGGGGACGACAGGGATCTCTCAACCTTTGAGCGCCCCAGGACAGTTAGATATCTGTCGCGAACAATTACAAACAAAAGCAAGACAGTTTGAGAGTTTGGTTTTTTGTGTGGGAGAAAATGGTCTAGACTTAGCACCTCAACTGGGGATCGATCGCGAACGGTTAGTTAAAACCGCAAATTGGCTGGGTTCTCTGCTAGTAGAGGCGGGATTGCAGGGAGTCAAAGAAATTTTGTTGTTCGGCTATCATGGCAAGCTGCTGAAACTCGCAGGCGGAATTTTTCACACGCATCACCACCTTGCTGACGGACGGCGCGAGATCCTGACGGCGCATTGTGCCAATTTAGGCTTACCGACAAACGTTCTTCAGGTAATTTTTGCTTGTTCGACAGCAGAAGCCGCGCTGAAATATTTACGGGAATTGGGTGTGAGAGAAAACAGCGACTGGGTAAGTCGAGTTTATGACACGATCGCCTTAGAAATCGATCGACGTTCTCAGGAATATATCTATAACTACAGCGATCGCCAAGTTAGTATTGGTACAGTTCTGTTTGACCGCGATCGCCAAATTTTAGTCAAAAGCGAAACTGCTACTACCATCCTGGATCACTTGTGTTAACTTAATAAGAATAAACATTTAAAGATAGCAATAAATACAATTTTAGTATCCCTCTTTAGATAGGGATATATTTTTTAGATTTGTCATCGAGAGCTTCATCTCTTAGAGCAACCTTTTCTCATCCAGCAGGACTTCCAGCAGTGACAATACAAACAGAAATGCCGCCACAAGATACGTCACTCAGGCGGCTAGCTCGGCAAACGATCGTGATTCTTGACTTCGGCTCTCAATATTCGGAATTGATTGCCCGTCGGATTCGCGAGACTCAAGTTTATTCTGAAGTGATCTCCTATCGCACCACCGCCGAACAACTGCGCCTACTCAATCCTAAAGGAATTATCCTCTCAGGGGGACCCAATTCCGTGTATGACAAAGGTGCTCCGCAGTGCGATCCCGCAATTTGGCATTTGGGTATCCCTATCCTTGGCGTGTGCTATGGAATGCAGCTGATGGTAAATCAGTTAGGCGGGCAAGTCGTTCGCGCCGAACGGGGAGAGTATGGTAAAGCAGCCTTGCGTATAGACGATCCTACAGACTTGCTGACCAATGTAGAAGATGGGACGACCATGTGGATGAGCCACGGGGATTCGTGCGTCAAGCTACCGGAAGGATTTGAAATTCTCGCCCATACAGAAAATACTAGCTGTGCGGCGATCGCCGAACACAATACAAAACTTTACGGCGTGCAGTTCCATCCAGAAGTCGTCCACTCAATCGGCGGCATAGCATTGATCCGCAATTTTGTCTACCATATTTGCGACTGCGAACCAACTTGGACGACAGCGGCTTTTGTTGAAGAGTCAGTGCGGGAAGTACGGGCGAAAGTCGGTGATAAGCGAGTGTTGTTGGCGCTTTCGGGCGGTGTAGATTCTTCTACCCTAGCTTTCTTGTTACATCGGGCGATCGGTGACAAACTGACTTGTGTATTCATCGATCAAGGCTTTATGCGCAAGCACGAACCGGAACGATTGGTGAAATTGTTTCGAGAACAGTTTCACATTCCGGTAGAGTATGTTAATGCTAGCGATCGCTTTTTAGCTGCGATCGCAGGTGTTACCGATCCCGAAGAAAAACGCCGCCGGATCGGACATGAATTTATTAGCACGTTTGAAGAGAGTTCCAAGCGTCTCGGACCCTTCGACTACCTCGCGCAAGGGACGCTTTACCCAGACGTGATCGAATCTGCCGATACTAACGTCGATCCCAAAACAGGCGAACGTGTCGCGGTGAAGATCAAGAGCCATCATAACGTCGGTGGTTTACCCAAAGACTTGAGGTTCAAACTCGTCGAACCCCTCCGCAAACTCTTCAAAGACGAAGTACGTAAAGTCGGACGGGCGATTGGTTTACCAGAAGAAATCGTTCAGCGCCAGCCATTCCCTGGTCCTGGCTTAGCAATTCGGATTATTGGTGAAGTCACAGCCGAACGGTTGGAAATTCTCCGCGATGCAGATCTGATCGTCCGTCAAGAGATCAATCGGCAGGGTTTATACAATGACGTATGGCAAGCCTTTGCAGTCCTTTTACCAATTCGTAGCGTTGGTGTCATGGGCGATCAGCGTACTTATGCTTATCCAATTGTCCTACGCCTCGTTACTAGCGAAGATGGGATGACAGCGGATTGGGCAAGGGTTCCTTACGATTTGTTGGAATTAATTTCTAATCGGATCGTGAATGAAGTCAAGGGCGTAAATCGCGTCGTCTATGATATTACTTCTAAGCCACCTGGAACCATCGAGTGGGAATAGAAGCCTGGGCGAATAGAATTCGCGGCTACACAAACTAAGTCCGCCTAGCCTGTGGCAAGCTACGCTAACGCGGACTGCTTTTAAACCCGCACAGGCGGGTTTTGCCTGTGTAGCTGCGATTTCAATCGCTCAGTGTAGGATTCTTTTTATTTATTTAACTCAGTGGAACTAGGGCTTTGTTGCTTTTGTAACTCAACAGCGAAAAGCCGAATCAATTCATCTTGCCGAGTGTTATCTATGTTGGCGAGTTCGCGACTAATAGGCTCAACCAGTTTTTATGGAAGCCCCCAAAGCTTTAGCAATGCAGTAAAGGTATGGTAGTGTTGGTGATTAAAATGCCATTATTTGTGGAATTTTTTGGTTCAGTAGTATTGTATTAATTGTAACATCGGTTATTGCTGGCTCAAGGTAGCGATCGCTAGCCTTCACCTTTTTGACTTTTAGCTTTTGACTTTTGACTTTTGTTCTACCAACTGACTCACATAGCGATCGCCCCAATCGCGCATCATCAGTAAAATTGGTTCTAAACTGCGACCGAATTCGGTTAAAGAATATTCTACTTTCGGTGGCACTTCAGCGTAGACGGTGCGCTTAACCACACCATCTTTTTCTAATTCGCGTAACTGCAAAGTTAACATTCTTTGAGTGCAGCCTTCTACTAAACGCTGGAGTTCGTTGAATCGCTTCGTTCCCTCCATTAGATGAAATAAGATCACGCCTTTCCATCGACCACCAATCACATCTAATGTTGCTTCTACAGAGCAACCGTAGCGGTAATCGTATTGTCTGCTTTGCATAGAATGCCTCGAACAGGATAATTTTTGATACTACTGCACAAATTTGATACTACTTCACAAAATTGTGCGTACTTGTCAATTTTTAATTTAGCCGAGAAACTCAAAGTATAGTTTTTCGATTGCAACTATTTGAACGAAGCGCAAATAAAAGTTTTTTTATAGATCGCTGCTCCCTGCTCCCTACTCCCTGTGTTTGGTCATCTTGACCTACTATTTTGTGCTGTTCGCTAACAAATTGGAGACATTTATGAAAGCTTACGAAATCCAGAATGACAAGCCAGGATTGGATGCTTTAACTTTAGTAGAACGCCCGCAACCGCAACCCAAAGCCAGACAAGTATTGGTCAAAATGAAAGCTGCGTCCTTGAATTACCGAGATTTACTAGTTGCAAAAGGAGCTTATGGTTCTAAATCTTTCAAGCCAATCGTACCGCTTTCTGATGGTGCAGGGGAAGTCGTCGCTGTGGGAGAAAGTGTGACGCAAGTCAAGGTAGGCGATCGCGTTGCAGGCATTTTCATGCAAACATTTATATCGGGAGAATTAACAGCAGAAAAGGCCAACTCTGCTCTTGGTGGTGCGATCGATGGTGTATTAGCAGAATACGTTGTCTTTGACGAACAGGGAGTTGTCAAAATTCCCGCACACTTATCTTATGAAGAAGCTGCAACTTTACCTTGTGCTGCTGTTACAGCTTGGAATGCAATGATAGCAGAGGGAGAACTTAAAGCAGGTGATACCGTGCTGCTACAAGGAACAGGTGGCGTATCGCTATTTGGCTTGCAATTCGCAAAAATGATGGGCGCACGAGTTATTCTAACTAGCAGTAGCGATGAGAAATTAGACCGTGCTATCCAGCTAGGCGCAGATGTAGGAATTAATTACAAAACTACGTCCGACTGGGATGAAAAAGTTGAGAAATTGACCGATGGTAGAGGTGTAGATCTGGTTGTAGAAGTTGGGGGATCGGGAACGCTGTCAAAATCCCTTCGTGCCGTCCGCTATGGCGGTAAGATAGCGATGATTGGCGTGCTGACAGGTATTGCAGGAGATGTCAGCACTGGTTCAATCCTGTTCAAACATATCCGAGTCCAAGGCATTTATGTAGGCTCTCGCGATTTATTTGAAGACATGAATCGGAGTATTAGCCTGCATCAAATGAAACCGATTATAGATCGGGTCTTTCCATTCCACGAAGCCAGAGCAGCATTAGCCTACCTCGAAAGTGGCGCACACTTCGGTAAAGTCTGTATAAGCCTGTAAGCAACAAACGGATCCTAGAGGACTCGAACCTCTGACTTACCGATTAGAAATCGGTTGTTCTATCCACTGAACTAAGGATCCAGAAACTAAGTCAAGGTAGAACATTGCTACCCTAACAAAAAGTAAGCTGCACTTACATTAGAAGTGAGCTTACATATCCTATCAAAAAATTGGTCAGTTGTGGATGACTATCCAAAAGTCGAGCTATTCCAGCCCCACATATAACCTTTCGCGTCGTTGAATTCAATATAGATGCGGTTTTTGTCTACACCTAACGCTTGGTTAATCTGCTGGCAAAAGTCCTGACTCATTGCCTTGGTTTGCTCTGGCTTCATCGTTCCAACGCTTTTTACTTCTACGTAGCAAACTGGATCTAACGTTCCAGCAAAAGTCATCGGTACATCAGGTTCAAACGCCGTCATGACGTATGATTCTGGTTTACCTGTATGCTTTGCCAACATGGAAGATAGGCTTTTCAGCAACGCTTCCACGTCAGATTCAGTAGGAGTCGCGATCGAAGTTTGGACTTTAATGAGTGGCACGATTAACCTCCGTACTGCCAGCCGGTTGTCTCCAAGCGCAGCGAGTCTCCTTCGCGGTGAACGCCAGCAGCGATGACTTCGCCAACATAAACTGTATGGTCGCCTTTTTCTACCGCGCCAACAACTTGACATTCAACGTAGCCTAAAGAGTCAGTCAGGATCGGACACCCTGTTTCACCGATGTAAAACTCGAGATCGTCGAATTTGTTGCCTACTCGTCGTTGGGGTTGAAAGAATTTTTGGGCTATATCTTTTTGTTCGGCATCGAGAAAACTGATGGCAAATACCCCACTGGTTTTAATCATTTCGTGGGATTTGGAGTCTTGTTTGACACAATTAACTATCAGGGGTGGTTTGAAAGAAGCCTGCATGATCCAGCTAGCGGTGAAGCCATTGACATCTTCTCCATCTTTCACACCGCACACATAGAGTCCGTGCGGAATCTTCCGCAGCATAGTTTTTTTGGCTTGTTCGTCTAGCAAGGCGCGTTCTCCTCAAATTGTTTTTACTTAAATTGCTAAGTAAATCTTATCGAACCACAGGGGATAGTTATCAGTTATCAGCGAGCAGGGAGCAGGTTAGAGGCGTTACATTTAACGTTTGTAGAAGGTTATCAGTGACCGTAATTATGGATTAAGTTTTTGCTTAGGGCGAAATAAGTGAGTGTGTTCGGGATGGTAGAGGCGAGATCTTGCCGTAACTTCTCCTAATGCGGGGCTGATAACATAAAGAGTGGTACGAATTAGCTGTTCTTTGTGGGTAGTCTCTGCCATTTTGTCAAGCGTGGTGACACAAATTTTTTCGTCTTCCCAACCCAAGCGGAAACAAATTGCTACGGGAGTTTCTGGCGGGTAGTGTGCTAATAATTGACTTTGAGCCGATTCTACATGACGGGCGGCGAGGTAGAGGCAAAGACTAGCTTGATGGGCGGCGAGGGATGCTAATTCTTCTCTTTCTGGAACTTGCGTGCGTCCGCTGATACGGCAGAGAATTATTGTCTGTACGAGTCCAGGGACGGTTAATTCAATGTTGAGTTTGGCAGCAGCGGCTTGAAAGGCACTGATCCCAGGAACGACTTCAAATGGAATCTCGGCGGCGGCGAGGGCTTGTATTTGTTCGTGGATGGCGCTGTAGAGACTCGGATCGCCAGATTGCAGGCGGATCACGGATTTATGCGATCGCACCCTTTCCACCATCACGGGTAAAATATCCTCTAAGGTTTTATTTGCCGTATGAATAATTTCTGCCTCTGGACGGCACATTTTTAAGATTTGTCGCGGCACGAGAGAGTCGGCATAAAGAATGACATCTCCCTGCATTAGAAGCTTTTGGGCTTTAACGGTCAAAAGTTCTGGATCGCCTGGTCCTGCCCCTACAATGTATACTCCTGGGGCGAGGGTAGGAATTGATTCGCGATTTAACTCGATAGTAGATTCAGAAGTAGAGTTAGACATAGGCGATCGAGAGCTGCTTGTAATCGCAGATTTAAGATTTTCTCCAAATTTTCACATTCTTTTCCGAAGTCGAGTCACTTCACGATGAAGATACCTATTGGTAGATGCTGCATCATAAGTAAGCCCTAAATTCAGCCCTTAGGGCTTTTTTTTGAGATTCAACGCTTGGAAACTTCTATCCTTGGTTCTGGTGCTGTAACTGGAGGCGCAACATCTGGTAACGAACGGCGATAAAGATACAACCAAGCCAGCCCAAATAATCCAATGGCAACTCCTACTAGACTCACCATTTGAGCCATCCGTAACGGTCCTAGCATTAAACTATCGGTACGCAATCCTTCAATCCAAAAGCGCCCTAAGCTATAAGCTACCATGTAGGTTAAAAATAGCGTGCCAGTTTTCAACCGCAATCCTCGTAAGCTGCGGAAAAACAAATACATTAAGATCCCAAACACCATCAAATTCCACAGCGATTCGTAGAGAAACGTAGGATGAAAGTATTCGAAATTTTCGTATCCAGGCGGACGGTTGCTAGGAGGAATATAGAGTTTCCAAGGTAAATTTGTAGGGCTGCCAAAGGCTTCAGAATTGAAAAAATTTCCCCAACGTCCGATCGCCTGTCCTAAAATCAGCGAAGGAGCAATCAGATCGGCTACTTGCCAAAAAGAAATCTTGCGTAACCGACAAAAGATTAAAGTTGCAATAACTCCACCTAAGATTGCACCATGAATGGCAATTCCACCCTCCCAGATCGCAAAGATTTTACCTGGATTGTTAGCGTAGTTCGACCACTCAAATAATACATAGTACAAGCGGGCAGCAGGAATCGCTCCCACGACTAACCAAATCGCGACATCACCAATAATGTCGGGGTTAACGTGACGGCGTTTAGCCAAATATTGCGATAGGGTAACTCCAATTAATACAGCTGAGGCAATCAGCAGACCATACCATCGGAGTGTCAAAGGACCAATTTGTACCAGAATTGGTCCAGGAGAAGCAAATTGCCATGCCAAAGGCAAATCAGGAATCGCAGGTAACATTGGGATTATATGTTTGAGGATGTTTTGCCCGTGCTGTCGCACAGGCTGCAGAATTCATTCTATCTAGCCAGTCAACACCCAATTTACCAGAGTTCTTACGCCGAAACCCGTTGCTCCAGCGTTGTTATAGCCATTTTCCTTATCAGTCCAGACAGGACCAGCTACATCCAAATGTACCCAAGGGGTTTCTTTGACAAATTGTTTGAGAAATAGGGCAGCAGTAATCGAACCACCAGCGCGGGGACCCGTATTCTTCATATCGGCAATCCCAGACTTCAAACCCTCAAAATATTTTTCTTCCATAGGTAGCCGCCAGAACTTTTCGCCTGCAATCTCAGCAGCAGCTTGGATTTCATTAGCTAAAGTATCATGGGGAGTAAACAATCCCGCAATATCGTCTCCCAAGGCGACAATGCAAGCACCGGTCAAGGTAGCAAGATCAACGATCGCATCTACACCTAATTTTTCGGCAAATACCAGTGCATCTGCTAAAGTTAAGCGTCCTTCAGCGTCAGTGTTATTCACTTCAATCGTTTTGCCGTTGGAAGCCTTGAGGATATCGCCAGGATGCATGGCACGACCGCTGATCATATTCTCGGTGGCGGCGCTAATAAAGTGAACCTCGACATCGGGCTTGAGCTGAGCGATCGCTTTAGCTGCCCCTAGAGTTGCCGCAGCACCACCCATATCCATTTTCATCGTTTCAATCCCGCTGCCAGCACCCTTGATGTTCAAGCCGCCAGAATCGAAGGTTAAGCCTTTACCAATAATCGCTAACTTGCGTTTAGGCGTACCGTCGGGTTTGTAGGTCAAGTGGATGAATTTGGGAGGCAACTCCGAAGCTTGGGCAACGCCTAAAAACGCACCCATGCCTAGCTTTTCACAATCTTCCCGTTCGAGAATTTCAACCGCCAATCCGTATTCAGAGGCGATCGCCTGTGCTGTTTCCGCCATTGTTACTGGTGTTACGGCATTAGCTGGAGCAGCCACCAATTCCCGCGCCAAAATTACACCTGAAGCAATCTGACTGGCACGGGTAACAGCATCATCTTGAGTGCCTAACCCTAGTAAGTCAACTCGCTCTACAGTTGGCGGTTTATCTTCCGGTTCTGACTTAAACCGATTATCTTGAAACAAAGCCAGTTGAATTCCCTCAGCCAAAGCTTGAGCCGTCGCCGCCGGATCGTTGTTCCATACTGGCAAACTGATTCCTACAGTTTTACACCGTTCCTTTTTCGCTAACCGCGCCACAACCGCAGCCGCTTTACGCCAGCTATCTATTTTTAGTCCTTCGGGCTTACCCAGTCCCACCAATATGACTTTGCGGACGGCGCTACCACCGCCAACCCGCGTCACCGCCGTACTACCTTCTTTCGCCTTAAACTCATTATCTGCAACCAGTTCGGCGATCGCCCCAGCAAATTTTCCGTCCAGCTCTGCCAGTTCGCCTGTTAATTCTACAGCATCCTCAAATAAACCAAGGGCAAGAGCATCTCCAGCCCAGTCTAAAAGTGGTGTATCAATCGCTCGAATTTCCATTACTCTGCGTTCCGCTTTTTAGCTTCTTGTTCCAGTATTGCGTAAAAAGGGAGCAGGGAGCAGGGAGCAGGGAGCAGGGAAGAAAGACAAGAGGGACAAGAGGGACAAGGGGGACAAGGGGGACAAACAGAAAACTCGCTCCTCGCTCCTCCCAACTACCAATTACCCATTACTATTAAAATGATAAAAGTCATTAGTCATATTTGAATCGAGTGGGAGACAGCGACTTACTTAAGGGAATTAACCTGTACCTGGTGGGAATGATGGGTGCAGGCAAGACAACAATAGGAAAAATACTTGCAGCTCAACTCGGTTATGGGTTTGTCGATACGGATGCAGTCATCGAACAACTGACACAAAAATCGATTAACCGAATCTTTGCTGAAGAGGGAGAAACAACATTTCGGCAAATAGAAACCAAAGTCTTATCAGAAGTTTGTGCCTATACTCGTCTTGCCATTTCTACTGGTGGCGGAATAGTATTGCGGCGAGAAAACTGGAGTTATTTGCATTACGGCTTAATTGTTTGGCTGGATGTGCCAGTCGAACAACTCTATAGCCGCTTAGCAGAAGATAATACTAGACCTTTACTACAAGATCCCGATCCAATTGGAAAACTGCGATCGCTCCTCGATGAGAGGCGATCGCTCTACGCCGAAGCTGACTTACACATCACCCCCAATCCCCAAGACACCCCAGACGCGATCGCAGCACAGGTGTTGGAAGCAATTCCTTCAGTGTTGAAAGCGGGAGTTATAAGTCGTAAGTCGTAAGTCAGAATTAACTGTTCCCCGCTCCCTGCTAAGTGCCCCTGCTCCCTATTCACTGATAACTGTCAGCATACTGCCAAGCTTGCTCGAACTGCTTCTGGACGACTTGAGCTTCCTCTTGCTTGTTCTGTGCTTTAAGGCTTTGCATTAACCCATAGAGAGACCAGCCGTTTTCGGGATAAATATTCAAGTCATCTCGATAGGCTTGTTCTGCTTGGGCGAAGCGACGCGCTTTGAGTAAAATACCTCCTAGCGATTGCCGTGCAGGTTGAGACCAGTCAGCAGGCTCGGTATAAACAAGAGCATCTTCTAGCTTGACCGCTGTTTGCAAGTGCGCGATCGCCTGCTGGTAATTTTTCTGCTGTGCAGCAATTTCACCTGCTAGCACTTGGGAGGCAAGATTTAAAATACTTGCCGTTGAGTTAAAACCCCAAATTTTGATGTCTTGCAAGGCTGGAATCGCGGCGATCGCTCGTAGTTTTTTCAATTCCCGCATTGCTGGTTTAATCTGACCTTTAGCAGCAAAAGCGCGTCCGCGTGCGTAGTGCCAAACTCCAGATGGATATTTCAGATCTTTTGCGGGTGCAGCGGTTGAGAGAATTCGATCCCATTGACCAAACCGAATGTAGGTATACATGGGAATCGTAGAGAAGTGCTGCAAAGCTCCAGCCAAATCTGGCTGTCGCATGAGTTTTGCATCTACTTTAGCTGTCCGAAGTGCTGCCTGGGTTGCGACTTTACTTTGTCCGGTCATCAAAGCAGCGAACCAGAGAAAATGATGGTTGTGGGGCATATAAGCCAATGGATAAATCCCCTCTACCTGATTCCGAGCGGCATAAGCGTTGTCAGCAGCAATTCCGCGTTGATTGGACAGTACGGCATCGTGATATCTGCCAACACGTATATAGATGTGCGATGCCATGTGTACTAAGTGACCGGAATTGGGAACCAGTTGCATCAGGCGATCGGCAGAAGCAACCCCCAAATCGGGACGCTCTTTCTCTACTGCATGAATGTAAAGATGGTTAGCGCCAGCATGGTTGGGATACTGTTTGAGAACTGACTCTAAGGTGGCGATAATTTCTTTACCTGCTGGTTTGAGCGTGCCATCTTCCTCCCAGTAATCCCAAGGAGTGGTATCCATTAAGGATTCAGCAAACAAAGTTGCTGCATCTGGGTCATCTGGGTAGCGTTGGGCAACTTCCCGCATGGCATTGGCATAGGCAAGATCGAATGACTTGCGGTCTTCGACTGGCTGCGGTGGATAACGTTTTGCTAATGCCTGAATGTAAGCCTTCTCTTTGTCACTGGCATTTTTACTCAGCTTCAGTGCTTGCTGGAGCGATCGCCAAGCTTCAGATACGGCTTCTGGCTCCATCGGTGCGTTGATGTTGGGTCCGAGGACCAGAGCAATGCCCCAGTAACAAATCGCACATTCAGGATCGAGTTTAGCAGCTTCTTGGAAGGAACGGGCTGCTTCCGCATGATTGAACCCGTAGGCAAGGGTCAACCCTTGGTCGAAGTAACGTTGAGCTAGTTTTGAATTCGTTGATATCGGGTGGTGGAGATTGCCGAGATTGTCAAATAGTGTGGCAGTGGGTTGAGATGATGTTGCTTGAGCGAGGTGCATCGCATGATGATTAGATGGAGCGCGATCGCGACTCGACTCTTTTGCCACTGCTAATTTTAATGGTGAAGACTGAGTGACAGCTAGTCCTAACGTTATTAATAGCGCCCAAATAAATAGCGTAAGGCGTTTAGAGACGAAAGACATATGTTCTCCAAAAACTGAAATTCGTGAAATTCTGTTATGTGTTATACCTACACGTGGTCTTCCAGAAAATTTCAGAATGGGAGAAACAAAAATATACATGAGTTACGCGATCGCTCTCCCAACCCCTTCAAAAGGAGGCAAGAGTTCTCAAAACTTAAGGTAATGGCGCTGTGGAGTTGACGCTATAACTGGAGGTGATTTTACCAAGCTGCGATCGCAGTTGCGGATACTGTGTCTCAGGAACGATGAAATGAATGTAAGAAATTTTGTCATCATCTTGTTTGACAAAACCGTAGCCTAACATTTTGCTTTTTTTACCTTGCAGGTTGGTCACTGCATAACTCCAATGAACTTGCAGCCAACCGTCACTTACTGCTTCAGGTGCGGCTAGCTGAAAATCAGGATTCGCACGATACTGTTGTTGGGCTGCTCTGGCTAAAAATCGGTTCAATCTTTCTTGTGAAATTTGACCTTTTTGCTGAAATGCTTCTCTGGTAAAGACATCAACTACAATAGCTGCATTATTAGTCGGAGCGTACCAGCTAACAATTGCTTCACCCGTCGTACTGCGATCGCGACGCTGCCAGTCTTCCGGTACGTCGATTGAAAACAGATTGGTATTGTAAGTATAAGTTTTCAGCCGACCAATTTTCACTTGCTCGCTCAAGCTTGATGTTGTCGATCCTGGCTGCGGAGAAACAGCATTTGGCTGGTTATTGGTTGTTGACGAGGAATTCAATTCACTCGGTTTGCCGTTTTGCTCTGCGATCGCTGTAGGAGAGTCATTGTTGATAGAATTCGTTTTTGGTCTTGTTACATAGCTAATCGCAACAAATAGCACGGCTAAAGCTACTAAGCTACCGCAAAGAATTAAAGCAGCTTTTGCCAAAGTTACTAATTTACTGGTGGCAGCAGAGGTTTTCAATTTTTCATGACTAGCTTTACTTGAAGTAACGCCTGTATGAAAAGTTTCTTTTCTCTCTACTGGGTTGGGAGGCGTAGAGACTACTGTTGGTAGCGGAGGCGAGGATTCTGGAATAATTGTCTGTGAAGCAGGAGTCGATGGAGTTGCCGGTGGTGCTTGCGGCGTACTAACTCTTGGTGGAGTCGGAGTTGATGGAGTTGCAGCCGGTGGTGCTTGCGGCGTACTAACTTTTGGTGGAGTCGGAGTCGATGGCGGTGCAGCCGGTGGTGCTTGCGGCGTACTAACTTTTGGTGGAGTCGGAGTCGATGGCGGTGCAGCCGGTGGTGCTTGCGGCGTACTAACTTTTGGTGGAACAGTATGAGTGTCAAGCTGCTGCAAAGCTGCTAACATACTAGGCGCATTCATGTAGCGATCGCGGGCTGATGGTTGTATTGTTTTATCTAAAATCGCCGCAAATTTTGGACTCACATTTAATGTTTGCTGTCGCCAGTGGATCTCACCCGTCAAAGGGTTAGTTTTCAGTGCTTGCGGCATCTTACCTGTCAGTAAATAAATTGCCGTTAAGCCTAAAGCATACAGATCGCTGGCAAATAAAGGTTTTCCCGCTGCTTGTTCGTTGGGAATAAATCCTGACGTACCTACCACAATCGAACTTGTGGCACGACCGGAAGCCGTTACCGTCGTTCCCATGATTTCCTTAATCGTGCCAAAATCGATCAAGATAGGTTTGCTATCTCGCGATCGCCAAATAATATTGTCTGGTTTTAGATCGCGGTGAATAATACCTTGACTGTGAATGTATTGCAGAACTGGCAGTATATTTAATAATATTTCTTTAACTTCTCGCTCGCTAAACAGTCCTACTTGTTGGACGCGATCGCTCAGAGTTTGACCTTGAATCCACTCTTGAACTAAATAAAATTCTCCAGCTTCTATAAAATAGGCATACAGACGAGGGATTTGACTATTGATATCGCCTAGCGTTTCTAAAGTTGCGGCTTCACGCTGAAATTTTTCTCTGATTATTCGCTCGACCTGGGGACTGTTTTCGATCGGTTTGAGCTGCTTAATGATACATTTCTTACCAGAAGGCATCTGAGTGTCTTCTGCTAAAAAAGTCTTCCCAAACCTCCCATTTGCTAGTTCTCGCAGCACTCGATAACGATTTTTTAACAAGATTGCTGCCATCGGAAGTTGCTGATTTTCAGTTTTAGTTCTAACATACCACGTTCAGTTGTCAGTTATCAGTTGTCGTAGGGCGGGTTTAGCAAACATATTCACGGGCTTTAGCCATAATCTTCGTTCAAAACCCGCCCGTACAGTTGTCAGTGTAGAGACGTTACAACGTTACATGTAACGTCTCTACTACTCATCGCTCGCTGCATAAACTAACTGAGGGAAACCTAAGTAATCTATAACAAGCATTACGCAGTAGGAGAAACCCCATGCACGCTAACATCTGGTCTATCTTTGCTATCTTAGCTGTACTAATTCAAGTTATCCCTGCTGTAGTCGTCTTGTACTTAGCAACAGCAACCGATCGGCAGGAATGGTTTTGCTAGAAAACTTTACTAGGTCGAACCCTACAAAATGATGAAATTTTGTTACAACATTTACTGCTACTTTTGGTTAATCTTGAGTTAAGCTTATGTTTAGTTTCAGTAAAGATTTAATAAAGACTACGACTGGTTTTGACAATTTGGCTGGGAAAATACTTAAATTAGTGATGTAAGAAAATTTATTCTTTGCTTCTCGATCTTGGCATAATCGAGGAGCAAAACTCGTTATACAAAAACACGAGAAAGATAACTGTTATGCTATCTACCTTGTAGACAGACAGCAAAGGGTGCTAACTACAGCCTATTTGCAATGCTAAGCAGCATTACAATATCGATTTAAACAAAATAAAGCTAAAAAAAATTAAGCACGGTTCCCGAGCTTAACCAAACTCTGAGGAAGTTAGGTTTACCACTTAAGGCAGAGCATTCTGTAGCTTTTGCTTGCATCTCTGCAACATTTGCTATGAGTAATCTGGCTACCTTTATGCAATTTGCTGTTAGTCTTGGGTGCTGGTAACAAATTTACTTAGAAGTATGTGCTTTTTCCGTAATCTTTGTCACTCAAGTTGGATTTGTAATTATACATACAATGCATCAGCCTAGAAAAAAATTTTGTTTACTGCGGACAAAAATTGTTGTTTTTTGTAAAGTTTAACTGAGCCAGATATGCTTTCTCTGCTGGAAACCTACAGGCGATCGCGATGCATCAAATCTAAAATCGCAGCGTATCTATACATAACATCTGGTTAGTAGGTCAGCGCATATAGCTCAAATCGAGCCTTCATAAGTTATTAGGAAATGTTTGCGTCCTATGTCGTTACTAATTCTCGTGGTTGATGATGAGCCGTCGATTCGTGTTTCTGCCAGTTATGCATTAGAGCAAATCGGATACTCAGTAGTTACGGCTGAACATGGAAAAGAAGCGCTGAGAATTATTGAGGAATATCAACCTCATTTAGTTATCACCGATATTATGATGCCGCAGATGAATGGATACGAACTCATTCGATGGGTGCGTCAGCGTCCGGCATTTCGGTTATTGCCTGTCGTATTTTTAACCGGACGCACGGAAACAGAAGAACGCATTCGCGGCTATCAAATGGGAGGCGATGCATACTTACCTAAACCGTTTGAATTAGATGAGTTACATGCTGTCGTTCGCAACCTGCTAGAGCGATCGCAGCTGATATCTCAACTGATGCAATGGGAATTGCGCCTGCGCGATCGCGCACAAAATACAGGTAGGCTACCCGTCTCTACAGATACTTTCGACTACAATCCTTTTAGTGTTCCAACACCAATTTCATCGCCAACTGAAACCTTACGCCACCAATTGCATTCCCAAATCCAAGCAACAATTGCAGCTACCAGATCTCACATTAATTTCACAGACAGAGAACAGGCTGTACTCAAATTTCTGGCGCAGGGACTATCTAATTCTCAAATTGCTACCAATCTATTTCTCAGTCCGCGCACGATAGAGAAATACGTGAGCAATTTGTTAGGTAAAACGGGAACTAGCAATCGTGTTGAATTGTTGCGCTTTGCGATGGAAAACCATTTAATTTCGTAAGACACTCGTAAAAATTGCGAGCGCAGGGTAGCATCTACCAAATCATCTTAAGATTTTAGAACTTGGATTTTAAATTTTGGATTATAGAAAATTGCGTCAGCAAATTTTAGTAGTTTAAAATTGGTAGCGATCGGATCAAACAGTATATTCTTTTTGATCTATGGTGTCTTAGCAATATTTAATTATAGGTCTTTATATTTCTCTCCATCCACTTTCTCAATAGCATTTTTTTAATTAAACTGTCTTCTACTAAAGATAACAAAATAGAATATTTATTATCTGCCATCCAAGTTTGGTGCTAAGGGGAATATGTTTCCACATAAACCTATTATATCCTAGCACTTGACTTGGTTTTTTTAATATCATAACCTCTTAAAATAGATGGCACATCTATTGTTTTAAAACGGGTATATACCTAGTGAACTCACCCATTATTTGGGTAACCTTGCCGTACAAATAATCTGAATCTTTTTATAGATTATTAGTAGATGACGAATAATAGCCTGAGCAAGAAAAAACAAAAAAGTTTTTCAAACAGGTTTTCCGAAATCAAATCTGAACTAACTGTAGGATTAAATAACGAGAAACAACAACTAAAGCTGGTAGTTACTCTTACAGCCTTCTCTCAGCACTAAAAGATGTTCTCTAAACCGAATCTGTATAAAAAATGGTCGGTAAATCTGAAAAACAATAAAATAACTTTCAAAAGTTATTTTATTGATTAAAAATACCAGGCTTAAATCATTTTATTGACAACAAAGCTTCTAGGTATTTTAAAGATTAAAATTCAAACGAACTAAACTTTAAGTGCATAATTCTCGGATCGCAAACGTACAACAAATTAAGTCACTCAAACAACTTCAGGAGACTACTTACAATGATTAACGAAACCAACACCGAACTATTTGTCGAACTATCTGACGAGCAACAACAATTAGTCGCAGGTGGTTATTCTTGGGACGGCTACGGTGACAATTCTATCTATGATG
>NZ_JBOFLP010000179.1:0-11723 GCF_051657925.1 Chroococcidiopsis sp. | reverse complement strand
AGAAGCCCAACCGATTCTGCAAGAAAGCTGATAATTATTTGCTTATGATGAGAGGTAATTGGTAGTCAGTCATTTGTGTAGAGTTTTTGACTTTTGACTTTTGACTTGCGCGAGCGTTACCAATTACCCATGACCAATTGAATTAGGACACTTGAAAGGTGACTCCATCTCATTCAGTCGAAAATAATTCATCTGAAAATACCTTGCCCCAATCTAGATCGCGATCGCTCTTTAGTATTGGTGAAGATTTAGAGCGATTAAATGAAATCCTAGATGAAGCTGGAGACGACACCCAACAACAAGAACTCCTCAACGAATGGTTACAACAGCTAGGAACAGAACGCGATCGCAAGTTGGATGGATACGCGGCTTTGATCGCGGAAATGCAAGCGCGTGCTGAGGCGAGAAAAGCAGAAGCGCAACGTCTAATGGAGCTAGCTAGAGCGGACGAAAGGCGATCGCAACTCTTAAAAGAGCGATTGAAATGGTTTTTTGAGTCGCAGCAACTCAAGACGATTGAAACTACTCGTTATCGGCTGTCTTTATCCAAAAATGGTGGTAAAGCCCCCTTAATCCTTAAACCAGATCTTTCACCGCAGCAACTCCCCGAACGGTTCACAACCACTTCAATCGAACCAAACACGAGTGCAATTCGCGCCGCCTTAGAAGCAGGAGAAACTTTAGATTTTGCTTCCCTGGGCGATCGCGGTACGAGTATAAGAATTAAGTGACTAGTGACCAGTTATTAGGGAGCAGGGAGCAGGGAGCAGGGAGCAGGGCAGTTACTAATAGAGTTATCGCTACCTGCCTAACTTACTGACAACTGATAACTGATAGCTAAAAAAAACTCTCCTACAACAGCAGCTTTCACAGGGGGATAAGGCTGAGAATTGTTGCTGTGCAGGAGATCTTGAAAATTAATAGAGAGCGAGCTTTTGACTCGATCGCTGCGATTAGGGGGTAGCAGCAGGAGAAGGGGATTCAGCAGGAGAGGGGCTAGTACCAGTACCGCCACCACCACCAGCATCACCACAGGCTCCTAAAAAGCCGCCCAATAAGCTGAAAACTAAAGCTAAACCGATGAATTTTTTGTTCATAACTCCTCTTTCACCAAATGCGGTAAAAATGAACGAGCCGCTCCTGATCACGATACCGCATTTGTTGACTTTTTTTACACTACCGGAACTATAGCGGCTTAAGTTGACGGCTGATATACAGCCTAAATGAGGGTTTTGACGATTGGTTGAATTTATTTACTTGCAGCACAGAGCTTCATTTATAAAGCTTATACTTCAAGCATGGATGCCATGCCCTCAAAATTAAAGTTTTATTTAAGTTGCTCTTGATGTCAAATATCTTCCGTCTCTGGACGTAACTTTGAGTGTGAGAAATTAAACAGTACTTTTATGGCAGGAGACAGCGAACAGGAGACAGGAGACAGGAGACAGAATGTTTTCTGGCGACTTCTTCAGTGAATAAATTTCTTTAACAAAGTTGACGAGAGTATCTGTTAGAGAAAGTTGCCATTAGAATTGGGGTGTTCATCTGCCCAAAGTATGATGGCTAAGTATTATGGCTAAGGCTCCTAAAACTCGTGTTTCCAATCGCCAGCGGCAAAAACCAGTGCCTGCTAATGCTAAGAGCGTCAGATCTTTGAGTAGTTCGCGATCGGCTCCTGTATGGCTGACTAGCTTGCGCCACCTACAAAATCGCTGTGCGGTTGTGACTGCTCTATTAGTGACTGCATTACTTGTAGCTTATGGCTGGTCGGCGTACTCCCAAAGCTCATGGCAAGAAGCGCACAGTCAACTAGAAGACTTAAAAAAACAAGAACGGCAATTGATGCAAAAAAATGAAGTGCTAAAAAACGATTTAGCAACGCAAGCACAGCAACCAGAAACGGGACTCGTGTATCCTAGCCCTGCTGAAGCGATCGCCCTAGAGCCTGCCAGCCAGACTACCAGAGCGCCAAAGCCAATTTCACCCGCAACTCAACCTCCTCGTTTGACTTCTTTGCCACTGGGTTATTAGACAGTTATCAGTTATCAGTTATCAGTTACTCCCCTGTACGGGCGGGTTTTGAACGAAGATTTCCGGTTGAGGCTGTCAATTTATTTGCGCACACCCGCCCCTACGGCTCCCTACTCCCTGCTCCCTACTCCCTGCTCCCTGCTCCCTGCTCCCTGCTCCCTCACCATGCATTACTGAAAATGTCTATCTTTCCTTCTTCTGATGCCCGTCGTCAGCGTCGTACTGCTAAAAACCGCGATCGCAGCCAAGCAAACCGCCCTCAGCATCGCCAACGGCTGAAGCAACCTCGGACAGTAGAAAAGCCAGTTTCAAATCAGCAACAAAAGAGCAACCGCTTGCCCTTATTGCGGCTGCTACTTGTATGGAGCGTCCTGATGGGAACTTGCGTAGCAATGGGAATAAAATTGTATCGGCTGCAAGTCATACACGCACCAAAATTGTTTGCACAAGCACGTAAACAGCAGTTGACAAGTATGCCTGGGTTTGTCATCCGTCGCCCAGTTGTAGATTGCAATCAAAATGTACTGGCGATGGATCGGTTGGTCTATCACTTATATGCTCGTCCCGGTCAATTTAATGTATCCAAAGAAAAAATTGCTGCTCGGCTAGCACCCTTACTCCAGAGTTCTCCTGCTCAGCTTGTCAAGCGGTTCAATCAACCTAGTAATTCAATTCGCTTGACTTCAGTTATTCCTGAAGAAATGTTCCAGCAGATCGATAGCTTGACGATTGATGGTAAGAAGGTTAGAGGTCTTGAGCTAGTTCCACAATTTTCGCGCTTCTATCCGCAACACACTCTAGTAGCAGACATAGTGGGGTATGTCAATACGGATCGTGAAGGCAAGGCAGGGGTAGAAGCGAGTCACAATCAGCAACTAGAAAGCTTGGTCAAACCAATTCCATCGTTGTCCAGAGACGGAAATAACGAAATTATGAGTTATTCCGTTCCCGATAACTTTGCCGAGGTTGACGATACACGCTTGGAATTGACGGTAGATCTGCGCTTGCAGCGTGCAGCTCAAGCAGCTCTCAGTAAGCAGTTAAAGGCAGTGCAGGCGAAGCGGGGTAGCGTTATTGTCATGGATGTGCGAGACGGCAGCATTTTGGCAATGGTGGACGAACCATCTTACGATCCAAATGAATTTTACAAATTTGATTTTGAGTTGTTTCGGAATTGGGCAATCTCAGATTTATACGAACCAGGCTCGACATTTAAGCCATTGAATGTGGCGATCGCGCTGGAGCTAAAAGCAATTCATCCTAATGAAATCTTTCCCGATCCAGATACGATAAAAATAGGCGGAAGGATAATTAAAAATGCCGATCCAGAACCTTACAAAGAGCTTTCCGTCGCTGGCATCCTACAACATTCTAGTAATGTTGGAATGGTACAGATTGCACAACGAATTTCTCCAGCCATCTACTATGATTGGTTGAAAAAATTGGGGCTAGGGCAATCTCTCGCTACAGATTTAGCTGCTGTTGCTCCTAGTCAAATCAAAAGTAAAAAGCAGTTTGTAACTTACCCTATTGAGCCAGCTACCGCTTCATTCGGTCAAGGTTTTGCTCTTGCGCCGATTAAGCTCGTACAGTTGCACGCTGCTTTAGCCAATGGTGGTAAACTCGTCACTCCTCATGTCGTTAGAGGACGCTTCGATTCCAATGGTCATCCTCAATGGCAACCGACTTTACCAACACCACAGCAAGTGTTTTCTCCTTCAGTTGCGAAAACAGTACTAGAAATGATGGAGACGGTTGTGACACAGGGATCGGGGAAAACTGTTCGGATTCCCGGTTATCGAATTGCGGGTAAAACGGGTACGGCTCAAAAAGCCAGTGTTAAAGGTGGCTACGACAGTACAGCCAAAATTACCAGTTTTGTGAGTATTTTACCCGTAGATGCTCCGCGCTACGTTATTTTAGCAGTCATAGACGAACCGACCAAAGTACCTAAAGGTCAACTAATTCGCGGTTCTACCACAGCCGTTCCCGTAGTGAAATCTGTCATAGATGCCCTAATCTCTACGGAACGAATTCCACCAAATCAACCCACTCAAAAAATTCAGAATTTAGAAGTCAGAAGTCAGAATTAACCTTTCCCTGCTCCCTGCTCTCTGCTCCCGGCTCCCTAATAACTGATAACTGTTGAGTTGCTCCGCATTCTTGCCTAAAATAAAGCAAATCCAAGAATCACCTTGGCTAGCTTTTTTAGCTTCGTAGGAGTCACCATGAGCAATCGTCCGATCGTGCTAGGTATTGTTGGTGATAGTGCCGCTGGCAAAACAACTTTAACTAAAGGAATTGCTCAGGTACTAGGTGAAGAAAATGTCACGGTAATTTGTACGGATGATTACCATCGCTACGATCGCGTCCAACGTAAAGAGCTAGGAATTACGGCATTACATCCCGACTGCAACTATCTGGATATTATGCAACAACACCTGTCTCTCTTGCGAACGGGACAGCCAATTCTCAAACCAATCTACAGCCACAATACAGGTACGTTTGAGCCACCACAGTACATTAAACCGAGTAAATTTGTCATTATTGAAGGCTTGCTCGGTTATTCTACGCGGGGTGCGAGAGACAGCTATGATGTTAAAGTTTATCTCGCTCCACCCGAATCGCTGCGGGCGACTTGGAAAGTTAAGCGCGACACCATGAAGCGCGGTTATACTCCAGAACAAGTCATGGGAGAATTACAAAAGCGCGAACCCGATTCTGAAGCTTTTATCCGTCCCCAGCGCCAGTGGTCTGATATTGTAGTCAGTTTCTATCCACCGCGCGAAGATGCAGAAGAGAGCAACAGTCAACAGAATTTGAATGTCAGACTAGTGTTGCGTCCGACCATCCCCCATCCAGATTTTACTGAAATTATTCAATCAAATCGAGCTGACTATACCTCACCAATTCGCCTAGAACTCGATCGCGACATGGGTAAGCCAGTCGATGCCCTCGAAATTGACGGTCATGCCACCAAGGAAGACGTAATTCACTTAGAACGAATGTTGTGTAGCGAAATTCCTTCCTTAATCCCATTTTGCAGTACGGATAGCAACCCCGATCTGGGTAAGTTAGTGGGAACAACTGGAGAAATACTGCAAAGTTATCCACTTGCCTTAACTCAACTCCTCATTTCCTATCACATGCTCAAAGCCGCTTGGATTGCATAGGGGTCATTGGTCATTGGTAGTTGGTAGTTGGTAGTTGGTTCTCCCCTGCTCCCCTGCTCCCTGCTCCCTGCTCCCTGATTTCAGTTGTGATTTTTTCAACTAATCGGGGATAAATAAAAATGTAGCGATTGGTGGTTGACAAAAGACTACCGATTTGAATTTTTTAGCCTAGCGATCGCCCGAGCGATCGTTTTCTTTATGACCTATTGCCTCAGAATTGCCGATTTACCAACTACAGAACGCCCCCGTGAGAGGCTAATAACTCATGGAGCGCAAATTTTAGCCACTGCCGAGTTAATTGCTATTTTGCTCGGTACGGGTCAAGGAGCAGGAAAACTTTCCGCTGTTGGATTAGGGCAATATATCTTACAAGAATTGAGTAAAAATCAACGCGAACCATTAGCAGTGCTGCGAGAAGTTAGCATTCAAGAACTGATGCAAATAGATGGTATTGGTCCTGCTAAAGCAACGACTATTTTGGCAGCCGTTGAATTGGGTAAGCGGGTGTTTCAATCGCGTCCTTTAGACCGTCAACCAATAGAAAGTCCTGCATTAGCGGCGGCGGTGTTGAGTCAAGATTTAATGTGGCAACCGCAGGAGCGTTTTGCCGTCTTACTTTTAGATGTAAAAAATCGTCTCATTGGGACGAAGGTGATGACAATTGGTACGGCAACAGAAACTCTTGCTTCTCCCCGTGAAATTTTTCGCGAAGTAATTCGTCAAGGAGCAACGCGAGTCATTGTGGCTCACAATCACCCTTCAGGAAATGTCGAACCGAGTTCGCAAGATATTGAATTGACTCGCCAGTTATTAGCAGGAGCGCAGTTACTAGGTATTCCCATACTCGATCATCTAATTTTAGGTGATGGCAACCATCAAAGCTTGCGAGAGCTAACTGGTTTGTGGGAAGAATACCCGCAGGGAGATTGAGCGCCAGGAAGAGGAGCGGGTCGTGCGTTTTAAAAAGTTCTTGCAGCATAACCCTTTTGCTTGCCACTGTAGTACCACCTCTGTTTTTTAGGTGTTCTATTTTCTTTTCAATTACATTCACTACCAAGACTTTTCAGTTATGTTGCAAGAATTTTTTCAAGTACTAGCTATATAGATATAACAGGTGTACTTCAAATATACAGATAAAATTTCTGCATTTTCTTGCAACATAACTCTTGTGCATTATCTTAACGCTTCTGCAACATTAAACTTAACGATTGCTAAAGTGAACTATGGATTGTAAATGGATGGTTTTGACGGTACAGGTGTACCTTGGTAAGGTTTGTCTCCGTAGCAGATGTGGTATGTATTCCCGTAAGGATCGCTGAAGCCCTCCCTGTAGCAGTAGTTATAGTTTTTAGCCTCGTAGTATTGACCGTAATAGGAATCAGGGTAATACTGCTTTTGTTGTGGATATGGTGAGGGATTTTGAGTTCTTGCCTGCGTAGCAAAAATTGTTGTTCCTCCCAACAAAATGGCTAAAGCTAGACCACCTCTCAACAGAGAGTTTTTATTTGTATTGATAGATTTCATGACTTGTTTCCTTTTAAAATTCGCTCGTTTACTTTTTTTAAAAAGCTGTTTTTAGGTCTTAGCGAAAGCGTAAGAAAATGTACGGCAATCCCTAAAAAAATTGATATCAGTTCCAAGGTTTGAAGCTGATATATTAAAACAGTTAAAACGCTCAATGCCGATTCTCAATCTCAAGATTTTGAAAGAGCTATTTCCTTATAGATTAAACTCTATTTTTATCTTGATAACTTGCAAGACACAAAAATTTATGGATACAAATACAAAGGTAAATAGTTTGCAAAAACGTTATGAAACTCTTAAAGGCTGTGTGAAATAAGCGTTGTGAATTTTTAGGAATATCTACTTCATCAACCGAATACCAATTATGTAATGAAAAAGATAGATGTTTAATTGAAAAAAATAGTTTTAACTTGCTTAATTCTAGATATAGATTGTGTAGCAAAATTGATATTTTGTGTTGTTTATATGATGAATTGTAAGCAAGAGTAGAAATATTTGTGTAGAGTCTCAATACACATAAGCACACAATCTGGCATTTGATGCCCTTCCAGAATTCGTCATACAAGCAATCGCCTAACTGTCCTGATGGCTAGCTGCCAGCAATTGCCAAACCACCAAGATTTTGCTTTAGCCCATAAGGTTGTGATGTAATTTACTACATTGAGACAGTTGGTGCAAACGATACAATGAATGATAGTGGACTGCAAAAGCGATCGGGGTTTAAGGAACAGAATTTTTTCACATTATTTTTTTACATGGCGCGTAGATAGTTGAGATAATGGCTCGAATTCTTCAGGGCAAAATCGCCCTAGTAGCTGGAGCAACACGCGGTGCGGGTCGTGGCATCGCTACCGAACTTGGTGCGGCTGGTGCAACTGTTTACGTCACAGGTCGAACCACCCGCGATCGCCGCTCCGAATATAATCGTCCTGAAACTATTGAAGAGACAGCAGACCTAGTAAATCGAGCAGGCGGTCAGGGAATTGCGGTTCGAGTCGATCATCTCGATCCAACACAAGTTCAAGCTTTGGTGGCACGGATTGAGAGCGAGCAAGGGCGATTGGATATTTTGGTTAATGATATCTGGGGAGCCGAGTTTCTCGCCGAGTGGAACGTACCCGTGTGGCAGCATTCCTTAGAGAAAGGGCTGCGAATGCTGAGACTGGCAATCGACACGCATATCATCACCAGTCACTTTGCACTACCACTGTTAATCAAAAATCCAGGCGGACTAGTCGTTGAGATTACGGATGGCACGGCAGAATACAACGACAAAAACTACCGACTCTCGCTGTTTTACGATCTGGCAAAAACATCGGTCATTCGTATGGCTTGGGCGCTGGCGCAGGAGCTGCAACCGCATCAATGCACGGCTGTGGCACTGACTCCTGGCTGGTTGCGATCGGAAATCATGTTGGAGCATTTTGGCGTGAGCGAAGTTAACTGGCAGGATGCAACGGCAAAAGAACCGCACTTCGTTATCTCTGAAACCCCGAGCTATATCGGTCGTGCCGTTGCGTGTCTTGCCCAAGATCCGGACGTGGCTCGCTGGAACGGTCAGTCGCTATCGAGCGGTCAACTGGCGCAGGTTTATGGCTTTACAGATCTGGATGGCTCGCAGCCGGATGCTTGGCGCTACATTCGTGAGGTAGCAGATGTTGGTAAACCTGCTGATGCAACTGGTTATCGGTAGCGTCGTTCGTTACCGACGCGCTTACTCTAATGCCTATTCTGATTATTCTGACTGACGGGTAGTGTCCTTAGGCTAAAGGTCAAGTATACAAATAGGGACGCACATCAGTACGCCCCTACTATTGTCTTTCAATACTACTGTCTTTTAATTGGTTGTTTTCTAATCGGCTGTCTACCAATCAGCGTGACGACGATGTTTATAGGGTTCTCCTGTAAAAGGCTGCGTACCAATAGCTGGATAGGCATCATCGCTAGGACCAAAAATCCGTGTCATGGCTTCAATAATATATTGAGCAGCGCTGTCTAGCATTTTGGAAATATTCATATAGTTCATCTCCAGAAGTGAGGATGAATGAGATAGCTTGTAGAATTCTTATTTTATGTTTGTCATCGACTAATTATGAGTGTTACTCAATCTATTGCAATCGATCGCAATACTTATTTGTTGATGTTTGCAATTTGTTATACAGCCGACTCAAATAGTTCGTTAACTTACATTATGACTGTAGTTTGTCATTAGCTAAGTATGATAGCAAGTCTTTTGCGATCGTGCGATCGCCCTCGATCGCTAACTTATTAGTATTCTTATTTTGTATGAATAAAACTCTCTACAATTACTTTTTCTACAGTTGGATTTCTTCTAAAATCACCATTAAGAAAGGTATATATTTGGTCAGTTGTCAGTTATCAGGGAGCAGGGAGCAGGGAGCAGGGAGCAGGGAGTAGGGAGCAGGGAGCAGGGAGACAAGGGGACAAGGGAGCTGAGGAGCTGAGGAGCTGAGGAGCTGAGGGAGAATTTAATTCAGAATTCCGAATTCTCCCCACACCCTACACCCTACACCCTACACCCCATTTTTCACTGGTCACTGCCCAAAGGGACTTGACATATTTTTGGTAGAAATTACTATAATTAAAACAATGCTGCCATGAGAGAACGATGAAATGACGAGTTCACGCTGGAACGGTGCAGAAAACACCATACTCCAAGAACGAGAAGATCGAGCCTTGACGCTGACAGAGGTTGATTACAGCCTGCTGACCGATCTTTATCAGCTAACAATGGCAGCTTGCTATGTTGGTGAAGGGTTGGAACAATCTCAGGCAAGTTTTGAATTAACAGTGCGCCGCTTACCCCAAGGATTCGGCTATTTAATCGCCATGGGTTTAGTCCAAGCATTAGAATACTTGGAAAAGTTGAGATTTAGCCCCGAACAAATTGCAGCTTTGCAGGCTACGGGACTGTTTCAGCACGCACCAAAACAATTTTGGTCGCTGCTGGCTGAGGCTGAGTTTACGGGCGATGTATGGGCTGTACGGGAAGGAACGGCAATATTTCCTCACGAACCACTATTACGAGTGGAAGCCCCTTTGTGGCAAGCGCAGTTAGTAGAAACCTATCTTCTCAATACGATTAATTATCAAACCTTGGTAGCTACACGCGCTGCCCGAATGCGCGATGTTGCGGGTGCGGAGGCAACGTTATTAGAATTTGGTACGCGCAGGGCGTTTAGTCCTCAAGCTTCTCTGTGGGCAGCTCGCGCAGCTTTAGCAGCAGGACTAGATGCTACATCGAACGTACTAGCAGCGGTACGACTGGGGCAAAAACCCAGTGGGACGATGGCACACTCGCTAGTGATGGCACTTGCAGCTACAGCAGGTAGCGAAGCTGACGCATTTACAGCTTTCCATCGTTATTTTCCGGGCGCGCCGCTATTGATCGATACTTACGATACGATCGCCGCCGCTCAATCCTTGGCAGAATCAATTCAGTCAGGCAAAATGCAACTGGCTGGAGTGAGAATCGATTCGGGGGATTTGCTAACTCTATCGCAACAGGTGCGATCGCTCCTCCCTAGTGTGCCAATCTTCGCCAGTGGTGATTTAGACGAGTGGGAGATTGCCAGACTGAAAGCAAGTGGTGCTTGCATTGACGGTTATGGATTGGGAACGCGATTGGTTACGGGTGCGCCTGTTAATGGTGTCTACAAGCTGGTAGAAATTGATGGCATTCCAGTCATGAAAGAATCGAGCGGCAAAATGACTTATCCCGGTCGCAAACAGATTTTTCGTCACTATGGAGAGATGTTACATGTCACGTCTCTACACGATCGCCTGGGACTGATAACAGAAGATTCGCAACTAGGCGAACAACCTTTGCTAGAAATGGTGATGCAGGGAGGGAAAATTATACAGCCACTAGAAGCGATCGCCCAGATCCGCCAACGAACGACGGCGACAGTCAAAAGCCTACCTACCCAGTGCAGGCAACTCGATAATCCTACAACAGTAGAGGTGCAAATTTCTGCTGCTTTGCAGGAGTTGACAGAGACAACAAAACACCAACCGTCCAGGATTGTAGCTAGCGAAGGAAGATAATGAGAATTGCTTTGTTTGGCACGAGTGCCGATCCACCGACAGCAGGACATCAAGCGATTTTGTGTTGGCTGGCAGAACGTTACGATCGCGTAGCTGTTTGGGCAGCAGATAACCCGTTTAAGTCGCAGCAAACCCCTTTACATCACCGCGCTCAAATGTTGCGGCTGTTAATTGCCGAGATCGAACCCCAACGGCAGAATATTGGGTTTCATCAGGAGTTAAGTAGCCATCGAACGCTGGAAACAGTGGAAAAGGCGCAACAATGGGGACAGGTAGAACTAACGTTAGTTATTGGTGCGGATTTAATCGAACAATTACCACGCTGGTATCGAATTAAAGATTTATTACAGCAGGTACAATTACTAGTCATACCGCGCCCAGGATATGGGATAGAGGAATCGGATTTGGCACGCTTGCGCTCCTTTGGGGCAAAGATTGCGATCGCCGATTTGACTGGTTTAGATGTCTCTTCTACAGCGTATCGCGATCGCTGCGATCCAGAAGCCGTTACCCCACAAGTCAAGGCATACATTCACCAACAGCATTTGTACAAATGCCAGGACGCATCCAAAGAAAAGTTATCGATCCGATAAGTTCGCAGCCTTTAGCTGATTTTAAAGTTGGAGTTGATAGCGTGATTTTCTCCGTTGATACTTCTCAAAATCGGCTGTTGGTACTGTTAGTTATGCGCCATCAAGAACCTTTTTTGAATTACTGGGGTTTGCCCGGTACTCTGGTGCGTCAAGGAGAATCGTTAGAAAATGCTGCTTATCGAATTTTGGCAGAAAAGATTCGAGCCAAAAATCTCTATTTAGAACAGTTATATACATTTGGGGGACCTCACCGCGATCCGCGCGAGGAAGCTAATAGTTTTGGAATTCGATATCTTTCTGTAAGTTATTTCGCCTTGGTGAGATTTGAAGATGC
>NZ_JBOFLP010000178.1:0-4093 GCF_051657925.1 Chroococcidiopsis sp. | reverse complement strand
TATTCAAGAACAACAATTAACTAGACAACAACAACAAGAAGCACTCCAGCAACAGCAAACCGCTCAACAGCAAATCTTTGAGTTAGACCAAAAAATTAAACGTCTCAAGTATGATTTAGCTCCTTTAAGGGCAGAAATTGCGGAAGCTAATTTACAAGTATCATTAGCTCAAAGTCAGGCAGAAAAACTACCTGTACACCAGCGACAAGATTCAGTAGCAAGAAGTAAAGCTATTTACGAACGAGCCACATCAAAGTTTAATCGTTTAGACAACCTTAATAAACAGGGGGCAATTCCTCAAGAACAGTTAGAACAAGCAGAATCAGAACTAGAAATAGCTAAAGTAGATTACCAAACAGCGATCGCTGCTGCTAATGCTAACTCTAAATTACAACAAAATCAAAAACAACTATCGCACCTACAAGAAGAATTAGCCATCCAAGAACAACAAGATGCGATCGCGCAATTGGAAAAGCAAAAGCAAACTGCTCAACTGCAATATCAACAAGCGACAGAGAAATTAGCTCTATTGCGTCAACAAGCTACACAGCTTAATCAATATCAAATCCCGCAAGTCAACACGGTGATCAAAGCGACGGAAGCAGGCATCATCAGCGAAATACCAGTCTCAGTCGGCGATCAGATCTATGCTGGTAATACAGTCATTGGGTTAGCTCAATTAGCACAGTTAAAAGTCACAGTACCAGTAAATGGACGTTTAATTAATGTTTTAACTCCCGATCAAAAGGCTTTGATTCAAATTGGCGAAGGCGTGACAGCCCAAAAATTTGAGGGTAAGATCGCGGTGATTAATCCTATCCCCGATGAAAAGTTGAACTATTTGGTTGAAGTAGAATTTGCTAACCCGACTAACTCTTTGATTATTAGTCAATTAGCTCAAGTACAATTCCTACCTCAGAACATTACTGGAGGTAATTAAATTTGTCCCGACCTTCTGTACTGTTGACGACTGAAGGAACTTATCCCTTTGCTAAGGGGGGAGTTAGTACTTGGTGTCATGTTTTAACTCAACAGTTACCAGAAATCGATTTTAAACTGCTGGCGATCGTCGCTAATCCTTATCAAAAGCTTAGTTATCAATTATCTGCCAATGTTTTAGAAGTATTAAAAATACCCTTGTGGGGGACAGATGATCCAGTTGAATATAGCTGGCGATCGCCCTTTTCTTTAGCTCTTCAAAGTAAAAAAGCAGTCACCCCTAGTTTAATTAACAATAAATTTTTGCCTCTTTGGTCATCTTGGTTACGGATCGTCTTACTTACGGAAGTAGAACCAGAATCTTTTGGTCAGCTTATCTTAGCTATTCATGAATACTTTCTCCACTACGACTATCACAAAACCATGAATTCCCCAGAAGTGTGGGCAGTTTATAAAGATCTGACTTGGGATTATTGTCAACAAGCATCTTTAACTGAAGTAACACTGGCGGAATTAACCGAGGCAATGCGCGTGCTGTATCGATTTTTAATCTCTATTCACGTACCCGTACCCAAAACAGACATTACTCACTCCTCAGCAGCAGCTTTTTGTGGCTTACCCTGTGTGATTGCCAAATTACAACGCGGTACACCCTATTTACTCACCGAACATGGTATTAATATTCGAGAACAATATTTAAACCTCAATCAAAATATTTCCTCTTTATTTGTCCGTAAATTTTTATATCGTTTGATGGGGGCAATAGTTAAAGTTAACTTTCATTTTGCCGATTTAATTTCTCCAGTTTGTGAATATAATGCCCGTTGGGAACGTTGGTGGGGAGTACCGCCAGAAAAAATCAAGGTAATTTATAACGGTGCTGATCCAGAGAAATTTCATCCTACACCCCCTGTAGCCAAAGAACGTCCTCAAGTAATGAATATGGGCTTGATCTTTCCCCTCAAAGGTCAACTGGATTTGATTAAAGCTGCGGTGATCGTGCGCGATAAAATTCCCAATGTCGAATTTCGTTTTTATGGTAAAGCCTCTGACGAAAACTATTTCGCTCAATGTCAGGCAGTAGTAGACAAACACAACCTAGAATCAACCATAAACTTTGCAGGTTTTACTAGCGAACCTTGGCGGGCATATAGTGAGGCTGATGTAGTAGCTATGTCTAGCATTTCCGAAGGCTTTCCCTTTGCAATTATCGAAGCAATGCTATCTAGGGCGACAATTGTTTCGACTGATGTGGGTGGAGTGCGAGAAGCGATCGCCGATACAGGCTTAATGGTGCGTGCAGGTGAACCAGAACAAATGGCAGAAGCGATACTCAAGTTACTTTTGCTGCCTCCAGAAGAGCGATCGCAATATGGTCAACGAGCTTTGGAACGTTCTTTAAAATTATTTACTCAAAAGACTTTTCTTTCAGAACACTTGGATACTTATTACAAGTTGTTAAAGCACTGAGCAACAATGCGATCGTCTTCTATATTTGGATTTTTCTATAGCCTGAATTAAAAATTGAACTTTTTGAAAAAAATTTCTGCTCGCCTGTAAGAAATTGTGTTGCTCCTAGTTGTTGCTTCTCATGAATAGGTCGAGGTACTTTCAGTTTTCCTTTCAATTCATATCTAACAATTCTGTGTAGTGTTGGATAACTTATTTCAATATCTTGACAGATGAAAAGCTATAATTATGCTGCCTCATTACGCGACACAAAATTACGTGTGCGTCCTCAATCCAAGCAACGAGACATTGAAAAATTCCTCATTTTGGCTACAACAAACTGCGATTCGACTAAGTTTTCGCACGAAAAACTTTCTAACATGAAACATAACTGCCTCATTTAGGAAAACGTTTGATAAGGTGAAATTCATGAAAATCGTAGTGACAGGCTCTTTGGGACACATCAGCAAACCATTAGCGACAGAATTGGTGAAAAACGGTCACGATGTGACGGTTATCAGCAGCAAAGCCGAAAGGCAAAATGATATCGAAGCCATTGGCGCGAAAGCCGCGATCGGTGTGATGAAAGATACAGATTTTTTGACGGAAACGTTTCGCGGCGCGGACATTGTTTATTGTATGGAAGCGACCGACGCGAACGCCTTTTTCGACCCGAATCTCGATGTCATAGCAGCAGTTACTCAGATCGGCAGAAACTACAAACAGGCGATTCATGATTCGGGCGTAAAACGCATCGTGCATTTAAGCAGCATTGGTGCACATTTGAGCGAAGGTAACGGTCTGCTGCGGTTTCATCACAACGTCGAAAACATTTTGCGCGAATTGCCCGAAGATGTTTCCATCAAGTTTATGCGCCCGGTCGGATTTTATTACACTTTGCTGTCAGTTATACCGATGATCAAAATGCAGGGCGCGATCATTGCCAATTACGGTGGTGATGAAAAAGACCCTTGGGTTTCAACGCTCGATATTGCGGATGTAATTGCCGAAGAAATGGAAAGACCTTTTCGTGGCAGAGAAATTCGCTACATCGCCAGCGATGAGGTTTCGCCGAACGAAATCGCTGGAATTTTAGGCGAAGCCATCGGTAAACCGGATTTGGAATGGCGGGTTATTTCAGACAAACAATGGCTCGACGATTTAATCGCCACGGGAATGAATCCGCAGACCGCCGAAGGTTATGTAGAAATGCATGCCGCGCGGGACGTTAATTTGTATGAGGACTATTACCGCCATCGTCCCGAACTGGGTCAAAGAAAATTGAAGGATTACGTCAAGGAATTTGCCGCCGTTTACAATCAAACCTCAGCAAGCTAAAAAAGATGCAGCCTTACCGCTTCAAAACGATCAGCGAATATCACAAGAGTATGGGGTTGCCCGCGCCAACGCATTCGCTCGTCAGCGTGATTGATTTGGAATCCATCCAACAATCGCCTGCCGAGCGTTGGACGGGGATTGATAAGCTCAGTCTCGTTTTTGATTTTTACACCATTGCGCTCAAATGGAATCTCCACGCTAAATTCAAATACGGTCAGCAAAAATACGATTTCGACGAAGGCGTAATGTTTTTTATGTCCCCCGGTCAGGTTTTCGGCATTGAAATTGACGAATCCGGCAAAAAACTGCACCGACCGACGGGCTGGGCGTTGCTCATTCACCCAGACTTTTTGTGGAACACTTCGTT
>NZ_JBOFLP010000177.1:0-18900 GCF_051657925.1 Chroococcidiopsis sp. | reverse complement strand
TGAGAGGGGCGAGGAGAGTGGAGTGAGGAGTGAGGGAGTAAATACCAATTACCAATTACCAATTACCAATTACCAAACAGAAATTATTCCCGAAAATGTCATCAACAAACCCCCCAGTGCAGAGTTAAAGCCAGGTCAGTTAGACCAAGATTCTCTACCTGACTACGATATTTTGGACGATATTTTACAAAAGTTGATTCAAAAGCATCAATCGGCGGCGCAAATTGTTGCTGCTGGACATGATGCGGCTGTAGTCGATCGCGTCGTACAGTTGGTTGTCAAGGCAGAATTTAAACGCCGTCAAGCGCCTCCTGGCTTAAAAATTACCGATCGCGCCTTTGGTACTGGCTGGCGAATGCCCATTGCGAATAAGTGGGTTTCTAGTAGTACAATTCCATCGTCTGAGGTAGTGTCGCAAGCTTCTTTGAGTCCTTCTCTACCACCGCGATAAAGTTTCTCTTGTCATTTGAATCCGAACAAATATTTAGAAGCGAGTTTTTACCTCACCTGGATTTAGATCTATTGGTACGCTGTTTGAATATATCAGACCAGTACGATGCAACAGTAGCATTTTCCCAAGCTTTGCAACAGCAACAAAATTAGTCAATGCCATTGCTTTATGTATAAATTTGCACCAGCTTCAAAGCAAGAAGCTATTGTATTTGGCTCGGCTCGACCTGGCTATTCAGAAGCACAGGTGCGAGATTGGCTTGAATATATGAAAGGTCAAGAAATTAAACGAGTTTGCTGCTTACTGCCCCAAAAGCAACTCGCTCCCTACTCAGATTTACTTGGCACTTATGCACAAGAGTTTGGCAGTCAACAAGTCTGCTGGACACCAATTAAAGATTTTACGCTCGCTGACTCCGATCTGCTGAATGGAAAGATTTTACCATTTTTACTGGAAGCCGACCGACAGGGCGAGAAAGTTGTCGTACATTGCAGTGGGGGTGTTGGGCGCACTGGTCATGTTTTAGCGGCATGGTTAGTACGCGGTCGCGGTTTTTCCAACCAAGCGGCAATTAAAGCAGTTAGACAGATGGGTAGAAATCCGTATGAAGTTGCGATCGCGGCAGTTTTTCAGGGTAAAAATCCGTTTAAAATGGTTGCTGAGCTGGAATCACTTTTAGATTGTTGTCGGGCTTAATTTAGATGAGTTTGCAAGCGGAGTTTTCCTAACTATTCATCGCTATTTTACTGAGAATT
Organism: Chroococcidiopsis sp.; assembly: GCF_051657925.1. Classification (NCBI taxonomy): domain Bacteria; kingdom Bacillati; phylum Cyanobacteriota; class Cyanophyceae; order Chroococcidiopsidales; family Chroococcidiopsidaceae; genus Chroococcidiopsis; species Chroococcidiopsis sp. The sequence continues at coordinate 17,694 of NZ_JBOFLP010000177.1, read as the reverse complement.
TAGTATAGAATTTTACTGAATTTTTGCAACAGTTAGTATTTTAATTGCCGCGAGATATGATGAGGGCTGCAATCTTTTATTCATACCAAGTTGCATTTAAAAAAGATTTGTTTCGCGCAAAGACGCAAAAACGCAAAGCGGCTTCTCATAAAAGAGTAGGCGCAAAGAAGAAATATCTGAAGAAGAACGCTAAGGGGATTCTATTTGCGATCGCAATTTGATATTAACTACAAATTACTAGGTGAGGAATTAAAAATTCTCTTCCAAGTCATGGGAAGATAAACGTGGAGCTAGAAATTACAGTGGAATGACCAGATCGCTAGTTGTCAATCGAAAAAACTGCGATGAAAATACTCAAAATTCAGACGTTACAAGGTCCTAACTATTGGAGCATCCAAGACCACCAGCTGATCGTCGTGCGTCTCGATTTGCAAGATTTCAGCGATCGCAAACCAAATAGAATTTCTGGCTTTTTGAAGGGGCTGACTGAGGCGCTACCCAGTTTGGGCGATCGCGAGTGCGATTTGGGAGAAAAGTTTTTAGAGCGGTTGCAGGACGGCTGCTTATGGATGGAGGAAGTCGTCGAACACGTAGCATTAGAATTGCAAACTTTAGCTGGAATGCCCGTAAGTTTCAGTCGAACTCGAAAGACTGCAACTCGTGGAGTTTATTACGTCATATTTGAATATCAAGCTCCAGAAGCGGGACGCTATGCGGCAAGAGTTGCTGTTCGTTTATGTCAGAGTATTGCAGAGAAAGGGCGCTATCATCCCGACGATTTACGGCAAGATTTGCAAGATTTGCAGAGACTTGGGGCAGAGGCGGCGCTGGGTCCAAGCACGGAAGCGATTGTCAAAGCTGCTGAAGCAAGAGGTATTCCTTGGCTGCGATTGGGGGCGCGGTTTTTAATTCAGTTAGGTTATGGAGCCTACCAGCATCGGATTCAGGCAACGCAAAGCGATCGCACTAGTATTTTAGGTATCGAGCTAGCGGGAGATAAGGAAGGAACGAAACGCATTCTTCAAGATGCAGGGGTTCCCGTTCCGCGTGGCATGACGATTAGTTATTTTGACGAGTTAGAAAATGCGATCGATGCTGTAGGCGGCTTTCCTGTGGCAATTAAGCCCCTCGATGGCAATCATGGCAGAGGTGTGGCGCTGGATATAAATACCTGGAAAGATGCAGAAGCAGCTTACGATGCGGCAAGCGTAGCCTCAAAATCTCGGACTGTCATTGTCGAGCGTTGCTACACGGGACGCGACCACCGCGTGCTAGTAGTTGATGGCAAAGTGGCTGCTGTTGCCGAACGAGTCCCCGCCCATGTGGTGGGGGATGGGCGTTCTACGATTAACGAACTGATTGAAATGGTAAATCGCAATCCGCGCCGAGGACAGGGTCACGATAACGTGATGACGCGGATCGAATTAGACCGTAGCAGTTTTGAACTTCTGCGCAAACAAAGGTATAGCTTGGATACCGTGCTGAGAGAAGGAGAAATTTGCTATCTACGGGCAACAGCTAATTTGAGTACGGGTGGAATTGCGCTCGATCGCACCGATGAAATTCACTCCGACAACATCTACTTAGCTGTAAGGGTGGCAAAAATCATCGGACTGGATATTGCTGGTATCGATATTGTTACCCCCGATATCTCCCGTCCCCTAGCAGAAGTCGGTGGCGTAGTTGTCGAAGTGAATGCTGCGCCTGGTTTTCGGATGCACGCTCACCCCAGCCAAGGTTTACCGCGTCCAGTGGGGGAAGCAGTCTTGAATATGCTATTTCCTCCTGGCACTCCCAGCCGCATTCCGATTGTGGCAATTACAGGGACTAATGGCAAAACGACAACCACCCGTTTAACTGCCCACATGTTTCGCCAAACCAAACGTATTGTTGGCTACACGACTACCGATGGGACATATATAGACGATCGCCTCGTGGAGGTAGGAGATAATACTGGTCCCCACAGTGCGAAGTTGATTCTGCAAGACCCCATGACAGAAGTTGCAATTTTGGAAGCAGCGCGGGGCGGAATTTTGCGTTCTGGTTTGGGCTTTGCGACTTGCGATGTCGGTGTTGTTTTGAATGTCGCCGCCGATCATTTAGGAATTGACGGGATCGATACGGTGGAAGACTTGGCATATGTCAAAAGCGTGGTTGCAGAAACAGTCATGCCTGAAGGTTATGCCGTTCTGAATGCTGACGATCCGTTAGTGGCGGCGATGGCAAAACGGGTCAAGGCGCAGATCGCTTATTTCTCCATGCAACCAGATAACGAAATCGTACGGTCGCACGTCCAACAGGGTGGACTTGCCGCAGTCTACGAAAACGGTTATTTAACATTTAGAAAACAAGAATGGTCGGAACAGATCGAACAAGCAGTAAACATACCGCTGACATTAGGCGGAAAAGCTAATTTTGCGATCGCCAATGCTTTAGCTGCCAGTCTAGCCGCCTTCGTGCAAGGTGTAAAAATAGAGGATATTCGCGCTGCCTTGATTGCCTTTAAACCATCGACAAGTCAAACCCCAGGACGAATGAATTTATTCGACTTGGGCAAATATCAAGCTTTAATTGACTACGCTCATAATGGCGCGAGTTACCAAGCAATGGGTGATTTTGTCCGGCATCATACGGGAGAACGGATCGGTGTAGTGGGAGGTCCAGGCGATCGCCGCGATGAAGATTTACTTAACCTGGGTAGGCTGGCGGTGGGAATCTTCGACCGCATCATCGTTAAAGAAGATGACGACACTCGCGATCGCCCCCGTGGTGAAGCTGCCGAACTCATTTGTCAAGGCATTGAAGAGGAAAAACCTGATTTTCACTACGAAACTATTCTCGACGAAACCACAGCAATTAACACCGCCTTGGATACTGCAACTGAGGGTAGTTTAGTCGTCATTCTACCTGAAAGCGTCAGCCGTGCAATTAAGCTGGTGGAAACTCGTTATCAGTGAACAGTTGTTAGTGAGGGGTGGTAATTGGTAATTGGTAAGGAACAAATAACAATAACTTAATTCTTAATTGTTGATAAAAACTCTCAAGTATATCAGCTCTTTAATGATACTTTTCAATCAGAATAGTTTTCATCAGGAGATTGTCTAATGGATGGCGAAGACAATCAGGTTAATCCTTGGCATCGAAATTGGCAGCGACCGAACTGGAAGAAGTTTATCTTCTTTTGCGAGTCTAGCGATCGCGGAAAAGCGGATGAGGTCGATCCCATGCCAGATCGGTTAACTCTTTCTCTGGCAATGACAAATATTGGCGATCGCGTCAGCATTGTTGGTTTGAACTGTGGTGAGGCAAACAGCCGCCTGATGGGAATGGGATTAATGCCTGGTATCCAGTTAGAAGTTATCAGCCGCACTGAGAGCGGCTCGGCGATCGTGGCACTTCAAGAGCAGCGGATCGGACTAAATGCAGAGATGGCGCATCACATTCAGGTCGCGATCGCCGATAGAGGAAATGAAGATTCCCAGATGAGTCAATTTAGCACATCTGTGACGAGGCAGATTTATTCATAAACATTGTCGATGCCGCTAATTTAGAGCGAAACCTTTACCTGACAACACAAGTGCTTGAAATGGGAGTGCCGCTCGTCGTGGCGCTGAACATGATGGACTTAGCAGAGAAAAGAGAAATTCGCATCAATCCTTCGTTGCTATCGGAACGTTTGGGTTGTCCAGTTATTCCTATCTGTGCCAATACTGTTAGGGGAGTGCCACAACTGCGTGACAGTATCAACAATGCCTTGGTGCAGCGATCGCTTCCCAAAACCCATGTAACATATCCGGCAGTCATTGAAGCGGCGTTAACTGAATTAATTCCACTTGTCGAAGCTAATATTCGCGATCGCCAGGTGAAACCGCGTTGGGTAGCTTTAAATTTACTGCAATATGAAGACCGAGTAGCACCAGAGGTCAGCAGTGAAGCATTGCTGCGAGCGATCGTTACACATCGTCGGCAAATTCATCAAACCCTGGGAGATGACATCGATTTATTAACTGCTGATAGTCGCTATAACTGGATTCACCACTTACGGACAAATGGCACAGCGATTCGGTAGCACTACAGCGGCGATCGCCTTCCTCCTGTTCGTTCTACTTTACTTCCCTTGTGTGTCTGCTACAGCTGCGGTATATCGCGAAACTAACTTAGGTTGGACGATTTTCTCTAGCTGTTGGACGACGGGAATAGCGTATTGGGTTGCCGTGTTCTACTACCAGTTGATGACTCTGCAACAACATCCGATGACAGCGATCGCTTGGCTAATCGGACTACTAGTGTTTATGGTTGCTACGTTAGTCGTGCTGAAACGCTTTAGTTCTCGTCGCCATCAACTACGAACCGTCACTGTCGCCAAACGCGCAGCAGAACCAGCCATGAGGAGATAACAACGATCTTACAAGAATTACAGAGCTATTTGCGCCAGCATCATCATGCATCCTTGACTCAACTAGAACAAGATCTCCACATTGATGTCGATGTGTTGCGGGGGATGCTCGATCGCCTCGTTCGCAAGGAAAGGATACGCAAAACGGTAGGCAAAAAATGCGATAGTTGCCACAGTTGCGCTCCAGAAACAATTGAGTTTTACGAGTGGACTGGCTGCAAGGAGAATTGATGTCAGATTGCGGCTGTCAAGTTGAGGCAAATGCGGCACAACGTAAAATCCTTCTGTAAATATAGTGGGCATCGCCCACCCTACAACTTTTGCCACCACCACTTCTGATTAAACAATCAGAAGGATGAGCAAAAGCTCACCCTTAAACCTAAAACAATCAGAAGGATGAGCAAAAGCTCACCCTTAAACCTAAAACAATCAGAAGGATGAGCAAAAGCTCACCCTTAAACCTAGCTTAAAGCCGATCGCAGCTCTTTTTGAGCAGTTTCTAAGGCTTCTGGAAGCTTACTAGCATCTCGTCCGCCAGCCTGGGCTAAATTCGGTCTACCACCGCCGCCACCGCCACAAATTTTAGCGATCGCACCGATAAATTTTCCGGCTTGCAAGCCTTTTTTATTCACTTCTGAACTGAAAGCTGCAACTAAACTTACCTTGTCTGCTTCAGGAACGGAGCCTAAAACAATAGCACCATTACCTAATTTTTGCAACAATCTTTCGGCAGCTGTTTTTAAAGATTCAGGATCGACAGCTTCCATTTGGGCAACGACATATTTGAATTCTCCCACCGATTCAGCTTGAGCTAATAGCGATTCAGATTTTGCTAAAGCAAGTTGTGCTTTGAGGGCATCGAGTTGCTTTTGAGTAGTTTTCAGTTCGGTTTGCAAAGTTGTAATTCGATCCGGTAATTCTTCCGGTTTGACCTTAAAGCGATCGCTCAAATCTTTGACAACTTTGTCTCGTACATTTAAGTAATCTAACACGGCAGGTCCAGCCACCGCTTCAATTCTCCTGACTCCTGAAGCGACACCGGCTTCAGAAATAAGCTTAAATACGCCAATCTCGGCTGTATTGCTGACGTGAGTACCTCCACACAATTCCATCGACACGCCAGGAAAATCTAACACGCGCACTTCCTCGCCGTATTTTTCGCCAAACATAGCAACTGCGCCTCTAGCTTTAGCTTCTGCTAGTGGCAAAATGGAAATTTCGGCTGTATGTGCTTCAGCAATCCAAGTATTAATTGTCTCTTCAATTTGTTGTAACTCATCTGGTGTCACCGGACGAGGACAATTGAAGTCAAATCGCAGTTTCGTGAAATCGACTAGAGAACCTGCTTGCGAAATTGAATCATCGACAATCTTTTTCAAAGCAGCCTGTAGTAAATGCGTGGCGCTATGATTAGCTTGGGCGCGACGACGACAAGCACGATCGATTTGGGCTGTTACCTTATCTCCTACTCGTAAAGTCCCGCGTTCGATTCTGCCAAAATGGACGAAGAAATCGGACTCTTTTTTCACATCTTCAATTCGTACCAAAATTGCATCGCCAGAAAGATAACCGCGATCGCCTATTTGTCCGCCCGATTCAGCATAAAATGGTGTTTTGTCAAGGACAATTTGTACGTCTTGTCCTGCTTCTGCTTCCTCAACGCATTTTCCAGCCATCAGCAGCACTTTAATTTCAGATGTAGCAGCTGGTTGGGCATATCCAACAAAATCGGTAGCATGGATATGCTCGGCAAGTTTATCTAACGAACCTTGTACGGTGAGATCGATAGTTTCGTGTGCTTCTTTTGCCCGTTCTCGCTGTTTTTCCATTTCCACCTCAAAGCCATCTACATCAACAGTGAGGTTGTGTTCTTCAGCAACTTCTTGGGTTAATTCCAACGGAAAACCATATGTATCGTAGAGAGTAAAAGCACTCTCGCCGCTAATTTGAGTTTTATTCTGTTGTTTTGCTGTTTGGATAATTTCATCCAGCAGTTTCTCGCCGCGTTCCAAAGTTTTGAGGAACTGCGATTCTTCTCGTTGCAACTCAGCTTTGATTTGGGCTTCTCGCACGCGCACGTTAGAATAAGCAGATTCAGACAAGGCGATCGCGGTTTCTACAACTTTGGTTGTAAATTCACCCTGAATTCCGATTAATCTTCCATGTCGAACGACACGCCGAATTAACCGCCGTAAAACGTAACCCCGTCCTGTATTTGAAGCGCGAATTTCATCCGCAATCATGTGCATCACAGAACGGATATGATCGCCAATCACTTTCAAAGAGACTTTGGTTTTCTCGTCACAGTTGTTGTAATCAATTCCGGCGATTTCCGCTGCGGTTTTGATGATTGGGAAGATTAGATCGGTTTCATAGTTATTCGGGACTTTCTGGAGGATCTGCGCCATCCGTTCCAATCCCATCCCCGTATCGATATTTTTGTTAGCTAGGGGTGTGAGATTACCTTCTGCATCGCGGTTGTACTGCATAAATACCAAGTTGTAAAACTCGATAAACCGCGTGTCATCCTCTAAATCGATATTTGCGTCACCGCGTTCGGGGTGAAAATCGTAGTATATTTCCGAACAAGGACCGCATGGACCCGTAGGACCAGATACCCAGAAGTTATCATCCTCACCCATGCGCTTGATTCTAGCTTCGGGAACGCCAATTTTGTCGCGCCAGATAGCATAAGCTTCGTCATCATCCTCAAACACGCTAGCAACTAGGCGTTCTGGGGGTAAGCCAAAAACTTTTGTAGACAGTTCCCATCCCCAAGCGATCGCTTGTTCTTTAAAATAGTCACCAAAACTGAAATTTCCTAGCATCTCAAAAAAAGTGTGATGCCTTGCCGTGCGTCCGACATTTTCAATATCATTGGTGCGGATGCACTTTTGAGATGACGTAGCGCGTTTAAACTCAGGCGATCGCTGTCCCAGAAAAATCGGTTTAAATGGTAACATCCCCGCGATCGTCAGTAACACGGTAGGATCTTCTGGCACGAGGGATGCACTCGCGAGGATCTGGTGTCCTCTCTGGGAATAGAATTCTAAAAATGTTTGCCGAATTTCGTTACCGCTGAGGTACTGCATACTGGCTAGGGGTTATGGGGTGATTTAGTTGACAGTTAACGGTTAACCGTTGACTGTCAACTAAGCAGTTTATATATTTTTGCATTTTGGTTTAGCTTATTGCTACTGCTAATCTCGGCATATTGTCCCAACCGTCTGCAACGATCTGCTTTTAGTTGAATGCATAATCTAGCTGAAGAGCCATGAGCGATCGCGTCTTGAATCGATAGAATTGACTTCTGGAGATAAATAAGGACAAATTTTCAGGTTTTTCTATGGCACTCAAACTTACCGTTCCCGATATCAAGTGTGATGATTGTGCAGAAACAATTACTGAATATATCCATACGATGGCACCCGATGCTAAAGTCGATGTTGATGTCGCTGCTAAGACAGTAACAGTAGAATCTACAGCATCCGAGGAGACAATCAAGCAGTCAATCGTAGCTGGAGGTTTTACAGTCGAAGGCTATCAAGCTGGGTAACGGGTAATTGGTTGATAGTTGTTAGCAACAATCAACCAACAACTAACACTTTATTACCACCTCAGCAGCATGACTCATCCCTTGACTACGTGATACACAGCTGTCAGAGCAAAGTAGGGAGATAGGTTTATGCAACTGGCAGGAAAAGTCGCCTTAGTGACTGGCGCGGGTTCTGGGATTGGCAAAGCAGCCGCTAAGTTGATGGCAAAAGAAGGGGCAAAAGTTGTACTGTTGGGACGTTCTGAAGATGAGTTAGAGAAAACTCTAGCTGAAATTGAATCGAGTGGGGGTACGGCAATATCTGTAATTGGTGATATTTCTCAACCCGAACAGATGCAACAAGCGAATCAAAAAGCTGCTGAGAAGTGGGGACGTTTGGACATTGTTTTTGCGAATGCAGGTGTTAATGGTGTTTGGGCATCTTTGGAGGAATTAACGCCAGAAGAGTGGAATAAGACAATAAATATTAATTTGACAGGAACTTTTTTAACAGTTAAGTACGCCGTACCATATTTGAAAAAACAACCAGGATCGTCCATCATTATTACTTCCTCAATTAATGGGACACGGGTGTTTAGTAATACAGGTGCAACCGCATATTCTTGTACAAAAGCGGCTCAAGTTGCTTTTACCAAAATGGTTGCTTTAGAGTTGGCAGAACACAGAGTTCGGGTGAATGTAATTTGTCCTGGGGCGATCGAGACTAGTATTGATGAGAATACCGAACGACGCAATTTAGAAGAAATTAAGGAACCTGTAGAGTTTCCTGAAGGTAAAGTTCCTTTAACAGATGGTAAGCCAGGAACATCCGAACAAGTAGCTCAATTAGTTTTATTCTTAGCTTCCGATGCTTCTAGTCACATTACAGGTACGGAAATGTGGATTGATGGCGGGGAATCGTTGCTGAAGGGATAATTGATAGCTAGAGCTTAAAATAAATAGGGTGGGCAATGCCCACCCCACAATTCAAGCCAAATATTAGGGAAACGAGTAGAGAACGATCGCTCTTATTTAAAACAATATCGTTTTATCATCACGCTCAATTACCTTTTACTAAGTTTTTGTTAAGATATGCAAAACTTGCGCTCTCAGCAAAATAAGTCTGACGCTCTACCCTAGAAGTATTTGGTTGTAAGCGGATTCCCCAAAATAAATAGAGGGATAAAGTGATCGATAAAGCTAATAATATTCTTTGAAACATAACTCTTTCCTCATCACCACACACGTAATTGCCATCTCGTCTGGGCAGCACAGAAAGCAATTTTCACTCTTGCCTTAGTGTGCCTAATATTTTCTACAAAACGATCGGACTCGATTCCGGTCTTTTAACTGGCACAATGAACTAGGGAGTAGGGAATGGGGAGTAGGGAGTAGGGAAGAATTACTTGATTTGCTCTAGAGCTTGACAAATTGCCTGTTTTTGCTCGGTATCGTAGTGCCAGCGTTCTAAAAAGCCTTTGTAGTTCCCTTCTCCAGTTTTGGCTGAGTGCATGAGTTGCTGGGCGCGATCGCGCACGCTAGGCAGATCGACAAGCTGTATAAGCCTTGTCGTGCGGCGACTGACTTGTTCCGAGCCTTTTGCCATATCTTCTTTTTGCTGACGACGATAAAAGATTGCTTGTGCCGTTGACATGGCTATATTTTTGACTAGCAGTTCTGCTACGATGTCTGAACTCGATCGCAGTGCCTCGATAACGGCGGCGGAAGGAGAATCTGCTACAGATGATGCTGAGGTTAAGTAAGTCACGAAAAACCCCCTCGCGCCATTTTCTGTCTTCACCAGTGCCGATATAACAGTAGCTATGTCTGTCTCACTCAGCGTTCCTGCTTCTATCTGTGATAGCAAAGATTGAGTTAAGGCGATCGCCTGCTCGAAGGAGACTGTTGCGGGTACTTCTAGAGAGGATTGTGACATCAGGGGTAAGTTGTTGGTTGTTGGTTGACAGTAAACGCTACGCTTCACTGCGTGAAGACGATTAACTGATAACTGATATGTGTAAAGACGGTTGACGGTTAACTGACAACTGATAACTGATTAAGCCTAACAGCGTTGGTAGCGCATCCCTGGTAGCTGAGATATTAACCCCAGCAACTCCAACTGCAACAAAGCACTAGCAACTACACCCGTAGCATAGCCCGTTTGCTGGACGATCGCATCAAAAGACATTAACTCAGATGCAATTGTCGTCAGCACTTGCTGAAGTTCTGGTGCTAAATCTGGCAGACTTAATTGCTCGATAATAGGGGGGGCTGAATCAAGTTGAGGCATACTTCCCAGCAATTCCAGCAAATGACCTTCACTTAAAATTACCGTAGCACCCTTATTGAGCAAACCCAAACAACCATGCGATCGCGGGTTATCTAAACTACCTGGTAAGACGTAAACATCCCGCCCAAAATCATTCGTAAATCTTGCTGTAATCAAAGCACCTGACTTAGTAGGAGCTTCCATGACCAACACTGCACGGCATAAACCTGCAATAATTCGATTACGACGGGGAAAATGGGCGCGATCTGGGGGAGTTTTACTGGGAAATTCGCTGACTACTAAACTTTGCTCGACAATTTGCTCGTATAGCCGTTGATTGCGGGGTGGGTAGACGACATCAACTCCCGTTCCCAAAACCGCGATCGTCCTTCCGCCTGCATCCAGACAGCCTTGATGTGCCTCCGTGTCAATACCTTCTGCCAATCCAGACACGACGGTAAACCCGTTACGAGCAAGCGCCATACTAATTTTCCGCGTCCAACGCTTGCCATATTCTGAAGGGCTGCGCGTGCCAACAATTCCAATTAGCGGTTTGCTACCCTGATTTTCTGTCGAATCCACCACGCCGCGATGGTACAGCACTGGTGGGGGACTGGGAATTTCCAATAGCAGGCGGGGATACTCATTGCTGTCTGCGGGTGTCCAGAAGTGGGGGTTTTGTGCTGTGTGGGTGGCGAGAAATTCTGCTGGGTGCAGTTGCGATCGCGCCGCATTGACCTGTTCGAGTGTCTGCGTTCCCATCCCCTCCACCGTTTGTAGATCGGTCGAACTCGCTTGCCAAGCTGCTGCTAGCGTCCCAAAATGCTGTTGCAAGCGCTGTAACAACACTGGACCAACCCCAGAAATTTGCGCCCATGCCAGCCAAAAAGCCCTTTCTTCCGTCAATGATTTATCCTTAATGTATGCGCGCCTGTTAGATTACTCGGTTATAGCCTGTCTTTTGGGTAATTTGTCATTAGTCATTAGTCATTAGTAAATCTTCTGATTTGCCGCTCGCTGACAACTGCTAACTGTGCTAGCGTCAATGTAGAGTAGATATCTGTTTTTACTGAGATAACTTTGAGGGGCAAGGGTTAACCAACCAATGACCAATGACCAATGACCAATGACCAATGACTCCTCATTATGTCTATTGTCCTAGTAGAAAATTTAAGTAAAGTTTATCCCGTCGCTGTAAAAGAGCCTGGATTAAAAGGAACTATCAGCCACTTTTTTCGCCGTACGTACCGACAAATTGAAGCAGTCAAGCAAGTTTCGTTTCAAATTGAATCTGGGGAAGTCGTCGGCTTTTTAGGGGCAAATGGAGCAGGCAAAACTACAACGCTCAAAATGCTCACGGGTTTGATCCATCCTTCTAACGGACGAGTCAGGGTAGCTGGACAAATTCCTTTTCAACGCCAACCGGAATTTCTGCGGCAAATTACTTTAGTTATGGGGCAAAAGCAACAACTGATCTGGGATTTGCCAGCTTTAGACTCGCTAAAAATCAATGCTGCAATTTACGGACTTTCGACTCAAGAATATCGCTGCCGTATTGGGGAACTGACAGAAATGCTCTCCCTGCAAGGTAAGCTGAATCAACCCGTGCGCAAACTTTCCTTAGGGGAACGCATGAAAGCGGAACTTTTAGCCGCCTTGCTGCATCAACCCAAAGTCTTATTTTTAGATGAACCGACTCTAGGATTGGACGTAAACGCACAAGTTGGAGTTAGAGAATTTCTGCGGGAATACAATCAAAGGTACGGGGCAACAATTTTATTAACCAGCCACTATATGGCAGATATTACTGCTCTTTGTCAGCGAGTTTTGGTGATTCATAAAGGACAATTAGTTTACGATGGCAGTTTAGACCAACTCGTAGATAACTTTTCTCCCTATCGCGAAGTGCAGGTAGAACTTGCCCATCCTGTATCTGAAGAGGAGTTGCTACCCTACGGTGAAATTAAAGCCGTTACAGGTCTATCGGTACGTTTTTGTATCAAACGCGAAGAAATGACACGGGCAGTTGCAAGAATGCTATCAGAGTTAGAAGTCGTCGATTTAACCGTCACCGATCCGCCAGTCGAAGAGGCGATCGGGCGAGTCTTTACCGCAGGAAACGTGGTGTCTTAATCGCCTCTCTCCACTCCACCAACCACGGGACGAACTCCAGTGGTAGAGAAAGGATCGCCGCCACCCGTCCAGTTGAAATCGCTAATTCGCAAGCTGATAGAACCGATTTCTAGTTCGGGATTGTAGCGCAAGACAACGCCGTAGGTACGCCGACTGTATTCTAAAACGTAGTCAGTACTGAGCGTGTCGTTGTTGTCTAGGTTGAATGATGTTTGAAAACCGATGCGGAAAGGACCGTAAAGTTGCTGGGAAAATCCAAAGCCTAAAACCCGAGTATCGGCAGCACGGTCAAACAAAAACGGCGATATGCCACTGCGGATACCTTCGGAATAACTGACATTAACGCGAGTGTAGTCCAAAAAGGGGCGAGAAAAATGACCGATTTGCCCTTCTAGTCCCACCGTACCGATTAAGGTTGATTGGTTGTCGCCGTTACTGTAGAAACTGCTAGTTCCTGTGACACCAGCAAAAGCTGCTAAGTAAGGAACGACTGGAACGGGCGTGTATTTTAGTCCTTGCTCGGCTGTTGCAGGTAAACCTTTCCCCTCCCAAAGTAAAAAACCGCGATTTAGGGCTACACTACCTTGAAAGCGACCGAGAGAAGCGCGATCGTTCTCCCGCACGGTGTCTAGCAATTCCAAGCGGTCTGTATTGGCATTGATATATTGATAACCTACTTGATAGCTTAAATTAATGCCTGTATTCCCCAAAGGCACGATAGGAGAATTCACAATTCCACCAATGCTACTTTGGACATCTTGATATCCTAAAGTACCGTTATACAAGCGATCGCGGTAGCTAGCTTCCAATGAGACGGTATGGGCTAAACGTCCGCCAACTAACTGTTGAAAGCGCAAACTGCCGCGCAAGTTGTCTTCTAAGTCACCAAAATCTAGACTAGTCAGGATTGCTGAACCAGTTATCGCATTTCTCAATCCCGTACTCGCCCTCAGATTTGCCCTCAAGCCAAAATACTCTGAGTCAAAGAAATTACCATTTCCCTCATCTATTGCCTTTTGCACGAAAAACTGAGGCGTAACGCTGAACTGGACTGCATCAGCATTAAAAATAGGGAAATTGCGTTCGATAAAAATTCCGCCGCGATCGTCGCCATCAAAACCAATTTGAGCCAAGGCGGGGTTGGTTTCGCGCTGGTTGCGATCGATGACTGCTTGGTCGCGGGGAATTGGTAAGGCAAATCTTTGGTCGAATACCAAGCGTTGCTTTTGGGTGCGAATGCGATCGCGCTGAGGTGTCTCTCGCACCAACGTCACCCGATCTGCCCTCAGTTCTAACTCCGGTGGCGAAAATGGGTCGTTCGTAATTCTGACATTTTCTGCCTGCCAGCCTTCGCGGTAGAAATCTATCTTCTCGGCTTCAAATCGCAGCCGTTTCACCGTACCACCTTGTTGACTCGCAGGAACGCCAGCTATTCCCCTTTTGCTGCCGTAGTTGATATTCAGTCCTCCGGCGTTAGTGACTTGCTGTAATGGTTGGCTGGGGGCAAAGCGATCGCCACCTGGTAAAATGCTACTCGTAGTCACGTCAGACCCAATCGGAGCGGCAAAATCTCGACTCGCTGAGGGAATAAAAATTTCCCCTCTACCCCCTTGGAGAGTCCCGCTATCTTGGACGATGTTGAATGTGAATCGTTCTCCCCTTAAGACTTGCTTGCCTGTGGTGTAGACGACATTACCTTCACCGACAGCAATTAAATTCGGAATGCTAACTTGCAAGCGATCGGCATTGAGGACTCCATCTTGCAATCTCACCTCAACCCTACCTTCTGCTGTCACGATGCGGCGATTGGCATCGTATTCTTGACGGTCTGAATTGACTTCTATCACCCTGCGTTTAGTCGCTGGGACATTGGTAGGGATTGATTGCGGTGCTTGTTGCGGCGGCTGTGTTTGCTGAAAAGGACTAGAAGGCGTAGGGGCGCGAAAATCTAATTCTTGAGGACGATTAGGGTCAAGCTCTGAAGGGTTAGTTGGTGTTGCGACTTGTGCCAACAGCTTGTTAAATTTGACGATCGCCGGAGACGGGCGAAAAGTTGGAATTGGTTGCGCTGGTCTCTTAACGGCAGAAGTACGATGGCAGATGCCAGAAGGGGAGCAGATCAAATGTTCTTCTACCTTCTGCCTTTTGCCCTCTGTCTTACCAATTGGTTCTATACCTATATCTGTCTGAGCAATATCAAACTGCTCGGCACCATAGCTGACGGTTACTTCAGAACCCAACATCACAGCCTTTTTTATGGCGATCGCGGCTGCGGTTCTGGTCGTCGCTGCTGGGGAGGAAGCAGATTTGGCTGTCAACAATTCAGCAACAGCAAAAGGTCGATCTCCTCGACTGTGGGGCGAGAAAATTTGCTTTGGTGGTAGGTGTTGAATGAGAGCGGGTGGTTTGGGCGGTGGCACAGATTGAGTCATATTTCAGCTAAAGATGCAAACAACCAGCCCAGAGTATAACCAACCAACGCACAGCTTTACCGCTTGTTGCCAGAAATTGAGCGCGTTGGCAAATCCAAACGCGCTGTCACATCACTTGCTAGTAAAGGTTTCTGTTTATCGTTACCTAGTTATCATTACCTAGTCGAGATCTCTCCGACCGGGGTTACGAGCTGGGTCATTAGACAAAAAGCCAAAGACGAACAGCGTCAAGAAAAAACCAACAACGATATATACGACAATCTTAAGCGTCAGCATAGGTGTATCTCCAAGCTGTATGAGAAGCTGATATTTGTGTCTGATTCAACTCAGACAGCTCTCCTAATAATACCTTAATAAGCAGCTAGGAAATAAAGAGAGCTGAGGAAGCTGAGGGAGCTAAGGGAGCAAAACAATTCAGGCATTCAAAATTCTCTACACCCCACACTTCCCACACTCCCTACACCCTTTCTTGACTGCTCCCTGCTCAGAAGCTCCCTGCTCACTGATCGCTGATAACTGCTTCTGGCTTGTTGTCTCGGTCTGGTTGGTAAAGTTGTTTTGGTGTTGCTACGCTCATTCCTGCTACTGGTGCGGCAGTCGTCATGATCTTGGTACGGCTTTGAGACTTCCAGTGCTGATATCGCAGGAAAGGAAATGAAGCGACTTTTTTCGCTAAAGCCCAGAAGAATACGTAACTGGCTAGCAATCGCTCAAAAGCCCCAAATCGAGATTCTCTCAAATCCTCAATCAATTCCTTTTGATCTTCGGCATTTTGGTCTTTAAAGTAAAAAGCGGCATTTCTGAAGTAAAAATACTCATCGTTACCTTCTAAAACGATCGCGCTACTGAAGCCTTTGCGCGCAATTTCAGGGTTAGGACCCATAACAACAACTTCCGGTCCGACATCAATATTTCTCACGCCGTCTGCTTGTTTGCCCGTCATAATTGCAGCGTTTTCTTGGTGTTTTTGCTTCTGTCCCCGTCTGCCATCGGGTACACCCAGAAATAGCAGAGTTCCTCTCACGACTCGGTGTCCAAAATCGTGCAATAAATCGTCTTCTGGATTTGCCCCATGTACTTCTAAAGAAGCAATTCCGTAGCTGAGAGAAAACAATTTGCTGACATAGGATTTTAATAATTTGCTCACCCAAGGTACGTCACCAATTACCAAGGTTCTTTTGCCAATTCGCGCGAGGAGTTGTCTGCCTTGAAAATAGCGCAGTCCTAGCGTCCAGAGCCACGAACCGAAAATGTATATGGCAATGTCAACTAAATTAACAACAGGACTGACTATTCCCAAAAGAAATGCATCTTGGGGTATATGAGCTATCCAAACAATCAGAGCCAAAATTGTCTTAGCTAAGGGAATTGTGTGACCGAAAGGAATTGCCCATCCGACTGTAATCGCGACATATAAAGCATGAATTCCCCACGCTAGAGGCGTTTCTAAGATATGGAGCGCCCATGTGCGACCACCTGCAATCAGAGTTCGTCGGATCGCGGTTTCAATTGTGTTTCCAGTTGGAGTTGTCCCCATAATTTGCACGACATTGATATCGAGAAAGTCATCCTTCATCTTTTCTAAGGCAGCGAGACTTTCTTGAGTCAAGGTCATCCCAAAGGGGCTGGAGTCAGGAAAATGATGTTTGACCTGCTTTGCCAGATAAAGTAACAATTCCGTTAAAGTATGTTGAGCTGCGGCGACTGCCACGGTTGCAGGTTCAGAAGTTCTGCGTCCGCTACCATTGACGAAGATATTGTGACGCACAGTATTTGAGTGCTTCGGTTGAATCACCCGAGAGCCTAAAAAACTGCTTAACTCTCCAGTCAAAATAAACAGCTCGCCGATGATGTCTTGCCTAAATAGCTGGTCAAAGGTGTTAATTGCCTGTACTGTAGGAAAGGTTTGACCGGATTGAGTAATCGCTAGGACGATTGAATCTTTGCCGAGCTGCAAGCTGCTAAAGTCGTGCTGAAGTTGCTGCAAAACTTCGTTGGAAGAGATGACCCGCACGTTTAGCCACGGAAAGACAATCTTCAAATCCTGGGCAAATCTTTCTCCCAGCCACAAACTATTTTCTACACCTGTCACGAGCAGATCGACAGACGGTAATTGCTGCATGTGTCCGGTCAACCCAGCACGCACCATTTTTTGCCGCTTTTGCTCGAATTTATGTGCCTTTTCACAAAAAAGTTGAACCAGATAATCTGCACTTTGGCGATCGAGTGAGGTTGAATTCTGCCACGATAGTCTAATTTCTGCCATAATTGGCGGAATTTCTCGACAGTCAGCCGCAATTGGATCTATGGTGTCGTTTTCAGGATATTTAACGTGGGGCAGATAGGGATGGTCTGCCATCGATATCCATCTATCCTTGAGGTCTGATGAAGCGACTTCGCATTTTTGACTCATCGAGTAAATTGCAATGTCTTTGGCAGTGACCAGTGCAATTTCTCCCATTTTCTGGTCTAAGTCCAAACGGTAAGACTCTGGTAAATTCAGTAACACAGCATCAACGGCGGCTGGTTCGGAAGCATAAACCATGTATTCGTCTTGCCAATTGAAGCCAACGGACATTGGTTGTCCTTGAGCGCTCAGTACCAGTCGTCCTTCGTCTAGGGTAGAAACTGTAACTAAACCAAAACTCCCTTCCGCTCTCGACATGA
The DNA here is from genome assembly GCF_051657925.1 of Chroococcidiopsis sp. Classification (NCBI taxonomy): domain Bacteria; kingdom Bacillati; phylum Cyanobacteriota; class Cyanophyceae; order Chroococcidiopsidales; family Chroococcidiopsidaceae; genus Chroococcidiopsis; species Chroococcidiopsis sp. The sequence goes on along the minus strand of NZ_JBOFLP010000177.1, from coordinate 262 downwards.
ACGTTTTGGTGGCGAAATATAAGTCGTTGTGAAAGAAAGCATGAATTGCCGTTCTGACAAAGATGACTCTTCTTTGCCAAGACCATTGGCTCATCGAGCTATCATTAGTCGTTGCTTGTAGAATATCGTGTTCCAGACGACAAAAGTATTGGCTACAGGCGGGAGAATCTGGAGCTGCTAAAAGCTGGCGATACAGCACGAAGATATTTTCAAACGTGGCTGCCCAATTACCGATCTCTGGCGGGGAAGGGGCTGTATTCGG
>NZ_JBOFLP010000176.1:0-13470 GCF_051657925.1 Chroococcidiopsis sp. | reverse complement strand
ATGAATTGATTTTGTGCCAATTGTACTTGAAAACAAATGCGATCGCGCCTTAGTTAAATTGCGATCGCAGGCAATTTTATTTTGCCTAAATTCCAAATTCAAATTCTAAATCCGCGCTCTATCAGAAATGATACGGAGGTAGACAGTACTACCTTGTGCCTATAATGCCGCTTATCCTTACAATAATTGCATGTCTGCAATCCTATGAACTCATCTATCTCTCAAATTGCTGTACGGGTAGTCGAACAATACCCTGGGTAACATCAAGTAACATTGCCCGATCGCCGCATCGTTTCGTTTATACTACAAAAAACTACAAAAACCGCTCTACCCTCGATTATGTTGTATAACTTCAGTACATTTACATTTCTTCAGCTACCAACTGTGTAAAGTAAAGCTATTTCCTAGACAATCGCCCCTGCGACTACCAAGAGCGATCGGCGTGAATTATAAAATTTTTATGTGAATTTTGGCACTACCTGCCTAGACTTCCAGCTATTGTCTAGAACTATAACTTGCATTCAATGGTAGCCACTAATGCTAGATATAAGTTAAAGATGGAAATAGTTGATTAGGAGAAGCTAGAGCTATGCCCACCGCAGCGATCGCTTTTTGCAGTAGGCACTTGACGCTCTCCCCAATCCAATCGTAGTAGGAGTGAACTATTGACATCCGACCGATAAATCCTTAATTCTGATTTTTCAGCCGCAGCCGCTATTTTTCCTTTAGGTTCTCATGTCAACTCTCGTTATCGTCGAATCCCCCACCAAAGCACGCACCATCCGTAACTACCTGCCAAGGGACTTTCGGGTCGAAGCGTCTATGGGTCACGTGCGCGACCTACCCCAATCAGCAACCGATATTCCCGCCAACGTTAAAGGGGAAAAATGGGCGCAGTTGGGCGTGAATGTGGAAAGTGACTTTGAACCGCTGTACGTGATTCCCAAGGATAAAAAGAAAATTGTCACACAGCTCAAGGAAGCACTGAAATCTGCTGACGAACTCGTACTGGCGACAGACGAAGACCGAGAGGGCGAAAGCATTAGCTGGCACTTGTTGCAGCTACTCCAGCCAAAAGTTCCGGTCAAGCGGATGGTATTCCACGAAATTACCCAAGACGCAATCCGCAAAGCGCTGAAAAATTGCCGCACCGTTGACGAACAGCTCGTTCGCGCCCAAGAAACGCGCCGAATACTCGATCGCCTGGTAGGTTATACTCTGTCCCCTCTATTGTGGAAAAAAATTGCCAAAGGGCTATCCGCCGGACGGGTACAGTCAGTTGCAGTCAGACTATTAGTGAACCGCGAACGACAACGCCGTGCTTTCCGCCAAGGGAGTTACTGGGATCTCAAAGCCACCTTGGAGGCGAAAGGCAAAGAGGCGAAAGGTGAATTTGAAGCCAAACTGATCGCCCTAGCTGGTACAAAAGTCGCCAATGGCAGCGATTTCGATCCAGATACAGGGCAGATCGTTGCCGGACGCAATGTTGTTTTATTGAATGAAACCCAAGCCAGGGAACTACTAGAGCGTTTAACGGGCAAACCTTGGACGGTGACGGATTTAGAAGAACGTCCTACGACGCGCAAACCCGCACCACCCTTTACCACCTCTACCCTGCAACAGGAATCCAACCGCAAACTGCGCTTGTCGGCGCGGGACACGATGCGGGTCGCCCAAAACCTCTACGAACAGGGATACATTACCTACATGCGTACCGACTCGGTACATTTATCCGAGCAGGCGATCGCAGCTGCCCGTAGTTGCGTCGAGCAGATGTATGGCAAAAATTATCTCAGTCCTCAACCGCGTCAGTACTCTACCAAAAGTAAAGGCGCGCAGGAAGCACACGAAGCCATTCGCCCTGCTGGAAGCAGTTTCCGCACGCCCAAAGAAACAGGTTTGAGCGGTAGAGAATTCGACCTATACGATTTGATTTGGAAGCGCACCGTGGCGACCCAGATGGCAGACTCTCGCCAAACTCAAGTTATCGTGCAATTACAGGTGGAAGACGCAGGGTTTAGGGCTATTGGTAAGCGAATTGACTTTCCTGGCTTCTTACGTGCTTATGTGGAGGGTTACGACGACCCAGAAGCAGCATTAGAAGATCGGGAGGTCATTTTACCACCGCTGAAAAAAGGCGATCGCCCCGACTGCAAAAACCTAGAGGCGATCGGACACGAAACCCAACCCCCTGCGAGATATACGGAAGCTTCCCTCGTTAAAACCCTAGAAAGCGAGGGCATCGGTCGCCCCAGTACCTACGCCAGCATCATCGGCACGATTGTAGACCGAGGCTATGCCCAAATCGTCAGCAACGCCCTCGTTCCTACTTTCACCGCCTTTGCTGTCACTGCCTTGTTAGAACAGCATTTTCCTGACTTGGTAGACCCTAGCTTTACCTCCAAGATGGAGCAAACCTTGGATGATATTGCCACGGGTGAAGCAGCTTGGTTGCCATATCTCCGCAAGTTTTATTCAGGCGATGCGGGACTGGAAACTCTAGTCAAGGCACGGGAAAGTCAAATTGAAGCCAACGTTGCGAGAACAGTCGCCTTTGATGACTTAGAAGCAAAAGTCCGCATTGGCAGTTACGGTCCTTATATCGAAGCACAGAACGGTAGCGATACTGTGACTGCTTCCATTCCTAAAGACTGGACTCCGGCAGATTTAGATGCCGAATTAGTGGAAAAGTTGCTCAAACAGAAAACCGAAGGACCGGACAAGGTAGGGATTCACCCTGAAACTGGAGAGCCGATCTATGTCAAGATTGGTCCTCACGGTCCTTACGTGCAATTAGGTGAAAAAACTGAGGATAAGCCCAAACCCAAGCAAGCCTCATTACCTAAAGGTGTCACCCCCGATAACCTCACCCTAGAGACAGCTATTGGTTTGTTGTCTCTACCTCGGCTACTCGGCACTCACCCAGCAACGGGAGGCAAAATTCAAGCTAGTATTGGACCCTATGGACCCTATGTCGTCCACGACCAAGGTAAGGAAGGCAAAGACTATCGATCGCTTAAAGTCAGTGACAACGTATTGACAGTGACTCTAGAACGGGCGCTAGAGATTCTTGCCGAACCCAAGAAAGGACGACGTACCAGCAGCAAATCCAAACCAGCATTACGCGAGTTGGGCGCTCATCCAGGAGATGGGGAACCAGTCAACATCTTCGAGGGTCCCTACGGGCTTTACGTCAAGCACGGAAAAACCAATGCGGGATTACCAGAGGGGCAAAAAGTCGAAGATATGACTTTAGATAAGGCGTTAGAACTATTAGCCTCAAAGGAATCGAGCGCTAAAAAATCGACGACGCGCAAATCTACTAAGGCAAATGCTAACGGTAATGGGACTGCAACTACAGCCAAGAAAAAAACCGCTAGTAGTAGCACTCGCAAGACAACGACTGCTTCTAAATCAAAAACCAAAACTTCATAGATTCTGACTGGTTGTAAGTGTAATTGTAGAGGCGCAAGAATTTGTGTCTCTATTTTTTTGGGATACACCCGTATTTTTACGGTCGTCGATCGCAATTCCCGGAAGTTGAAATGAAAATGCATAGCTATAGCTATCAGCGCGATCGCGACTCCCATAAATTGGTTTCTGACATGAAGATTCGTCAAAAGTTAACCATAGGTTTTGTCGGGACTTCTTTATTAGTAGGCTCGATCGGTTGTCTGGCATTGGTTGTTGATAAAAATACTCACGCTCATATAGATCGAATTAACAAAAAATACGTTTATGAGTTTGAGTTTTCCGGTCAGGCGATCGCTGACTTACAAACAGTTAATGTAGCAACGCATAAGCTTTCCATTGGAGAAATGCATATATATACTAGAGGAGAAGTCTTTGCACTAATTGAGTCTAAATTAAGCAAAATTGAAAACATTATAGATGATAGAATTAAGAGAAATGACCCGGCATTGATAGCAAGTTTTGAAACCGATATTACGAGAGAAGAATCAGAAAAAAGTTATCAAAGCCTGAAGGCACTAAAAGCAAATTTTTTAAGATATAAAACTTTGGTCGCGCAATATTTACAACTTCTATCTACTAATGAGTGGGATGCCAAGCAGCTTTTAGCAGATAAATTAGAATGGTATGTAGAAAAAAGCTTATTGCCTGCGATCGAGGAATACAAGCAGCGTGCCGGAAATAATTTATTAACCGAAGCTAGAGAAACCGAAAAAATGTTTCTCATGGGTGAGCGTGCGATCGTCTCCTCAACTTTAGCCGCTGTCATAACTACCATTGTTGTAGGCTATTTCATTTCTCGTTCTATCCTCAAACCAATCGACAAGCTAAAAGCAGCATCTATTCAGGTTGGAGAAGGTCATTTAGAAACTAGGGTTGCGATCGATTCTCACGATGAACTCGGAGTTTTAGCTGATGCTTTTAATCAAATGATATTAGGTTTATCTAGAACAACAGTATCTCAAACCTATTTAGATAAAATTCTCAGTTCAATGTCAGATTTACTAATTGTAACTAATCCAGAGCGAATTGTTACTAAGGTAAATCAAGCAACACTCGATTTACTTGGGTTTTCAGAAAGCGAATTACTTGGTAAGTCGATCGATATTTTTCTAAGCCAAAACACAAACTTGAGTGTTTATACATTAGCCGATCGCGGGTTAAATCTCAATCTAGAAACAAATCTGTTAACATCTGAAGGTAGAGCAATTCCTGTATCTTTTAGTTCTTCTGCTATTGTTGACGAACAGGGTAACAAGCAGGGTTGCGTTTGTGTAGCGCGAGACATAACTGAAAAGAAAAGAATAGAAGCGGCGATGTTACAGGTAAGAGTAGCTGAAGCTGCCAGAGCAGAAACCGATAGAGCTTTACAACAAGAAAAGCATTTAAACGAGCTGAAAAGCAAATTTATCTCTATAGCTTCCCATGAATTTCGTACGCCGTTAACCACAATTTTATCTTCGACAGAGTTAGTACGAGATTACGGCTATAAATGGACAGAGGAGCGCAAGAATCAGCATTTTCAGCGGATTGCCACTTCTGTAAAACACATGACAGGACTTTTAAATGATGTTCTGTTAATTGGTAAAGCAGAAGCTGGAAAATTTGAATTTAATCCCCACTCGCTTGATATAGTCAGCTTTTGTCAAGAAATAATAGAAGAAATAGAAATAACTGCCAAAAACCATAAAGTTCTATTTCATTGCAAGCGCCAGTATCTCCATGCTTGTATGGATGAAAAGCTCCTGCGACACATTTTTAGTAATTTACTCTCAAATGCAATTAAATATTCTCCTAAAGGTGGTACTGTCAATTTCGAGCTAATCTTTCAATTAGAACATCTCGTTTTCCAAGTTCAAGACCAAGGGATCGGTATTCCGCAAACAGAACTATCCCAATTATTTGAGACGTTTCATCGGGCTAGTAATGTCGGTACAATTCCAGGCACGGGATTAGGACTTGCCATTGTCAAAAAGTCTGTAGAAGCCCATCAGGGAACAATTACAGTAGAAAGTGAAATTGGCGTAGGTACGACATTTCAAGTTACCCTACCACTCTACGAAGTTTGCCCAGTTAGGGACTAGAGAAGAGAGCTGAGGGAGCTGTAGGGCGAAGCCCTTCTCGAAGAATGGGAGCTGGGGGAGAAAGAAATTGAAAATTCTGACGAATGACAAATGAAAAATGACGAATAACCATAAAGAATTGTGTTTATTAAAGACTGTGAACTCCGTAGCTTCATATACTGAACTTAATTCCTACCTTTTGCATCTCGAACGAGGAGGTTCTCAAACGATGCACACTTATGAAGTATTGGTAGACATCAAAGAATGCCTAGAAATAACAAGTGCTAGTTGCAGAAGCGAAACAGCACGCTACGAAATCGATGCAGAATCAAAAGATAAAGTCGATCGCCTCGCTAGAGCGCAGGCTAGAAGCGACCACCCACAAGGTATTGAGTACGATATTAGGGTAACGAGACTATTGAGATAGAGCGCCCTCACATGTTGTCATTGGTCATTTGTCAATAGCTAATGATGATTGTAGTACGAGTTCTTCATAAACGATTGAGGGTTGCTGTAAAAATAGAAAAACTAGGGAAGGAAACGATCGCTTCTTTCCCTAAATCGTAGAGTAAATGGCGATCGCAAGTTGCCAAACTTCCAACACGACTGACGACTTACGACTTACTTACCATCTCCGCCACACTCTGAGCCTGATAAGCTTTTTCTAACCGCATAATCCGCTTCGCTTGCATAGAGAAAGCACTAGCATCGAGCCAGTTAGCAATCAACGCATCCGTGGAGAATAGTCCACCACCATTGATGGTGAAGAAGAGAAAGCAAACTGCATAAACAGCAGAAAGTTCTAGATAAGACAGATTTAAACCAGCAACCAAGATGTGATGGTACATCGCTACACACATGGTTCCGAACAAACCAAAAGCAGCTGGACGGGTCAAAAAGCCAATTGCTACCAGTGGCGCGCCGATTGTTTCGGTTAATGCAGCTAAGTAGCTGAAAAAGATCGGGAAGGGTAAACCAATGTACTCGACGTAAGCTTGAGAAAAGCTTTCGATGTTACCCAGTTTGTCTAAGCCATTATGAACCATGACAATCCCTACGACAGCACGCAAGACAGCCCAAGCAGTTTGCGACCAGAAGTTAGGGATAGTGTTGGGTTTGAGAATGGTAGCTAAAAAGGTGGTTGTAGACATGATGCAGATGTTGCGCTGAGTTTGTCAAAGATTTCAAAAAGTTAACAGAAGTATTAAGTAATGTAAATACTTACTTATTAATGTATCGCTTTTTTTTCAAAATCGGGAACGCCGTAGAGTATGCAGAATAGACATTCGGAAAAAAGTAAACTCGTTATGAGTTTTCGATCGCCTGCTTCCCTCTCACTGAAGCCGGAGACTAACAACTATAGACTAAAAATTATCTACACTCCTACACTCGGACACATACCCTATGAAACCCGCCTGGACTCGACTGGCGATCGCTTTAAATGCAGCTTTGCTTGTCTCTGGAACGCCAGTTATGGCGATACCGCCTGCGCCAACAGAAAATACCTCCACCCAACAACAACCAGCAGAACCACCCACATTTGAACTAGAAACCAGTGCCTCTCGCCTCGCAACAATTGTCGAGCAGAGAAAAAAACTAATTGAAGCAGATCGTCTACATCAAGCCGGACAGCACGCAGAAGCAGAAAAACTCTATCGAGAAGTCAAAGAGCCTTTTACTACCCCTATAGAAGTTAAACAGCGTCCAGAACCGATTGTTGATGCAACTCAGCTATCGCCAGCAGGTAAGGTTTATTGGCGGGAAGCAGAAGCAGGTATCGCTCAAAATCTGCAAACGAGAACTTTGGTTCCCTTGCGATTGTTGGTAGAACAGTATCCCCAATTTATCCCTGGACATCTGCAATTAGCAGCAACACTCAACAAACAAGGTCATCCCAATGAAGCGATCGATGTTTTGGAACGAGCAACATCTCTTTATCCCGATCGATCGGAGTTAGTAAAAGCCAAAATAGAAGCTTTTGTTGCTGAAAAAAAATGGATGGAAGCCTCGATCGCAGCGCGAAGATTTGCAATTCTCAATCCCAACCAACCTAGCACCGCCGAATTTACTCAACTAGCAGACCTGCATTTAGACAACTATACGCGACATTTGCGCCGCAAGTTGCGAGGAAATGCGATCGCCAATGTGATTACTGGGGTAGCAGGATATGCCCTTACAGGTAGTCTATTGGGTCCGCTATCGGCGTTGCAAACAGGCTCGATGTTATTACGAGGCGAATCATCCATCGGTAAATCGATTGCCAAAGATGCGCGAGAACAATTGCCAATGGTAGAAGACAAAATAGTCATTGATTACGTCAATGAAATTGGACAAAAACTAGCTAAAGTTACAGGTCGCGACGATTTTCAATATGAGTTTTACGTCGTTTTAGACGATAATTTAAATGCTTTTGCCTTACCAGGTGGAAAGGTATTTGTGAATGCAGGTGCGATCGCCAAAACTCAATCTGAGGCAGAGTTGGCTGGATTACTGGCACACGAATTATCTCACGCCGTCCTTTCCCACGGGTTTCAGTTGGCAGCTGAAGGCAATTTACTGGCGAATGTGACTCAATATATTCCCTATGGTGGAACTGTGACAAACCTTTTTGCCATGAGATACAGTCGCGATATGGAACGCCAAGCAGATGCTTTAGGGACAAGACTAATTGCAGCTAGCGGTTATGCAGCTGATGGTTTACGCGATTTGTTAGTGACGCTTAAAGAACAAGACAAAAGGGGAGAACCGCCAGCATGGTTATCTTCTCACCCGCCAACAGGCGATCGCATTCGCTATGTCGAAGAACTGATTCAACGTAATGGCTACAACCGCTATACGTACGAGGGAGTAGCGCGTCATGCCGAAATGAAAGCAAGGGTGGAAAAAATTTTAATTCAGAAGGAACTGATAACTAAGAAAAAGCATCATCGATAAATGTAAACAATCTTTCCTGCACTAGATACATCACTGACTTGAGGTAGATAGCTTAGAGGCAGCAGGGTTAAGTTTGAGGATTATTTTTCATGTCTGCAAAAACTTTTAAGTTTCAATTGTTAAGAGGTTTGAGTTTATCAATGGGGTTAGCCTTGCTGTTAGCACATGAAACTGCAATGGCTTTTCCCCGCCAAGGGTTGATAATAGCTCAAGATAATTCTCGTTCTAGCGATCGCAATAGTCGCTCGACCAACCGCGATCGCGATGTTGTCGTAGATACAGAAGGCGATACCGCGCCTACTTCCCGCCGCAATCCTGGCAGTTCAGATCCCGTTACTAGAGCGACGCGATTTAGCTGTCAGACCGTAAATGGCGAGTACACTGTAGTTTACCAGCCAGAAAGCCAACCAGGAGAGTTTTTTCAGTGGGCAAGACCATCAGCTATGGGTGGTGGTTGGAATCCTCAAAGACGTTGTAACGAAATTGCTCGTCGTTTAGAATCTTACCGTCCCGATGGTTTACTAGAAATGACCACAGGAGTAGAAAATAGTTACAACACTGTTTGCGTCACGACTGAAAAAGATCCGTCCTGTCGAATTGTTTTTACCGTACCACCAGGACAAGACCCCATATCAACTCGCGATCGCGTCTTTGAAAACCTCACCGTAGCTGATAGCGGACAGCAAACTGATGCAGTCAGTACCTATCAGGGAAGACAGAGCGAAATTAGCGATCTCATCAACATGGGTCGTGAAGTTTTGGCTGGAAAAAAACGTACTAATACCAAGAATATTAACCTCAAACCCTTCTTAGATGCCAAGGATGGTGGCACTGGAGCAGAACTTGACGATGCCGTACAAGTCAAGCAAAATAGCTCTCATTCGCGGTTAAATCCTGGGAATTTTCGTTAGACTGTAATTAGCAATTGGTAATTGGTAATTGGTCATCGGTCATGAGTCAATAGACAAATGACTGATGGCACTTTTTTTGTCCATTTTGTATAATCTATGCTGAACAATAATCGTATTTTTAGACAAATATTATTGCCGCTCTTAGTTGGTTTGATTAGTATATTTTTGACGATTGGTTTTATCCCTAAAATTGCTTTGTCTCAACAATCAGACTCGCGCTTAAACTCATTAGAATTCGACCTGAGAAACTTAGAAGCAAGGCTCGATCGCCTAGAAATTCAAATCGATCGCACTTCTCGCCCCAATCTTCCCAGAACGCCTAGTACAGATAATCGCAGACGCGACCGCAATACCTTAACTCAGTTACAATCTTTTGATAACCTAGCAACATTAGCGATCGAAACAAAACAGCAAGTCAATCAATTAGAGGCAAGAGTCAAAAAATTAGAAGCACGGAGACAGTGACCAGTGACCAGTGACTAGTGACTAGTGACTAGTGACTAGTGATTATTCACTTCCCATTTACCAATTACCACTCATAAAAATGCACTTGAAAACACCTATTTCATTATTTCTACGCATCACTTGCGGACTGTGCTTAATTGTCTTTTGTCTAGGATTTAATGTTAGTAGTGCTGCCGCAGATGTAGAAACACAATCTAACCCAATAAATCCAAAAGTTTATGAATATCGTTCTCCTAGTGCGGATGGCATAGGTAAGTTTTACTTGGGTAGGGAAATTGCTAAAGTGATGGGACATACAGGAAGTTTATGGCTAGAACGTCCAAGTCGAGAACGGGAAGAACAACCAACAAAAGCGATCGCAGCTCTCGATCTAAAACCTACGGATGTGGTAGCAGATATTGGCGCTGGTACGGGATATTTTAGTTTTCGGCTAGCAAAAGCCGTACCTCAAGGTAAAGTATTGGCTGTTGACGTTCAACCAGAAATGTTAGACATAATTGAGTTTCTCAAACAAGAAAATAAAATCACAAATGTAGAACCTGTTTTAGGTGCGATCGCCAATCCTAACTTACGTACAAATAGTATCGATCTAGCTTTGATGGTAGATGCCTATCATGAATTTTCTTATCCCAACGAAATGATGAAAGAATTAGTAAAAGCTCTCAAGCCAGCCGGAAGAGTGGTACTAGTTGAATATCGACGAGAAAATCCTTTTATTCCGATCAAAACCTTGCACAAAATGAGCCAAAAACAAGCCCGCAAAGAGATGAAAGCGATCGGTTTACAATGGCAGACAACAAAAGATGTTTTACCATCACAACATATTATGATATTTACAAAAGGTAATTGGTAATAGATAATTGGTAAGAGTATTTCCACGCACTACGCACCACACGCTCTCAACTGATAACTGATAACTGATAACCGTTCACTGTAAACTTCTCTTAAAACGAAAAGAACTAATTGTCAGCCCTTTTCTAAAGTAAAATCTGTGGGCAGCAGCACGTTGTACGCCGCTATCGAGTTGCAGCGATACGCACCCTTGCGACTTAGCATACTCTATCAACCAATCAATTAATGCACTACCATAACCCTGAGAACGCTCAGATGTATCAGTGATGAGATCGTCAATATAAAGTAGCTGCCCATCAATTAATGTTTCCATCAATCTACACCCAGCTACGGCTTTAATTGAATTGTTTTTCTCGATGTAGACTAGAAAGTAACCAGCTTGCTGTTGGCGTTGCACGCGGTTAACAAACTCTGCTTCTGTCAAATGCGATCGCAACTGCATCATAATCGGAAAACATCGCGATATATCGAGAGCTGAGGTAGCCAGTTTAATCGGCATAGATCTTCTTTTGACTTCTGACTTGTGTACGGGCGAGTTTAATCGCAGAATTTTTTGTTTTGCTGTAAGTCATGTCAAAAAAACTGCCCCTCAAACTTTTGTCTTCTTGACTGACTCTGCTACAGATGGTGAGAAATTTGGGAAAGATAAGTGAGAAGCAATTCCTATGTAAACAATAGTATGACTGAAAAGCAGCCTAGTTCCGTACAGCCCTCTGCTGTAACGCTGCAATCCATTGCCCAAGATATCTTAACTTTATTAGATCGTAAAGCACTACTGGAGCTACGGGCAAAGATTGACAGTTTATTGGGGCTGTCAGTTGAACTATCCATGAACAAGCCAACGCCGCACCCCTCAGAAGGTGCGATCGCAGAGTCTCCACCAGAGCATTTAGCATGGCTGCAAAAAGGAGTTGTAACCTGGAACGATTGGCGCGAACAAAATCGAGAACTCGTTCCAGATTTACAAGGAGCAAATTTAAGTGGATTCAATCTCGCTTTTGTCAATTTTGCTGGCGTAAACTTGGAATATGCCAACCTTAGTGGCGCTGATATGAGAGGAGCATTTCTCAAAGAAGCAAACATGAAGGGGGCAAATCTCTACATGGCAGACCTCATAGGGGTAAACTGTCAGCAAGCTTGTTTAGAAGCAGCTAACCTCCAGGGAGCCGACATTTACAAAGCTAATTTTAGTCATGCAAACCTACAAGAGGCAAACCTGATTCAAGCTAGCATTCGACGCGCTACATTAGTTGGGGCAAACTTGCATAGAGCCAAACTCAAACAGGCAGACTTATTGCAAGCAAACTTAGTTCAAACGAACTTGAGTCAAGCTGACTTGCAAAAGGCAAACATGGAAGGGACAAATCTAATTGAAGCCAATCTTGAAGAAGCGAATTTGCTAGGTGCTAACCTCAACCGTGCTAATCTCTGTCGAGCGAAGCTATACAAAGCAAACATACTCCACGCCAAAATCAATGGTGTCACCCTCAAGGGCGCAGTGATGCCAGATGGTACAGTTCATGCTGGCGGTAGCGAAATAGGGAGTCGGGAGTCGGGAGTCGGGAGTCGGGGGGAAGAGAGCTGAGGAAGCAACTCAAAATTCAAAATTTCTCCACACTCCACACCCTTTCTTCACTGTCAACCGTCAACCGTCAACCAACAACTATCTCATAGCAGTCTCATCAGTTCGGCAACAGCGCTAGCTTTGGCGATCGCCCCTCGGGGAGTGTGCGGTAGATCGCCGTCGAAAAGTTCGGAAATAGAGCCGAGGCAAGCTTGGTGTTGTAAGTGAACTAGCATTGGTTGCCAGTCAATCGGTAGCGGTTGCGTGGGATAAAAACGCTGCCAAGCACGCACGTAAGCACCAATTAACCAGCTCCAAACTGTGCCTTGATGAGCCGCGCGATCGCGTTGATGCGGCGCTCCGGCATAGTTGCCAATGTATTCAGGATCGTTAGGAGCAAGACTACGCAAGCCATAGGGAGTTAGTAGGCTGCGGGTTGCTAGTTGCAGTATTCTCTGTCCTTGAGTTTCGCTAAAAGCACAGTGGCGTAAAGATAGAGCTAAAACGGCATTAGGACGGATTTGATTGTTGAGGCGATCGTCTAGAGCGATCGCATCGTACAGATAACCAAGGGTAGGATTCCAAAACTTTTGTAGCGAGGTTTTGACCTTGTGTGCTTGCTGGGTATATCGTCGTGCCTGGTTGCTCAAACGCTCCACATTCTCCCCAGGAGTACGGCTGAGCCGTTCTGCCCAAAGACTTGCCCAACACAAAGCAGAGTACCACAGGGCATTGACTTCTATCGGTTTACCCTGACGCGGCGTGACCGGCTGACCGTCAATTTTTACATCCATCCAAGTCAGCGCCGCATCAGCCGCATCCCAAATTACCAACTCGTCAGCCGCATCAACTTGAATGTTGTATTTTGTGCCAGTCGTAAACGCTTTATAGATTTGCTGCACGATCGGATATTGAGTTGCCAAAAAATCCCAATCTTGACTAGCCTCTAGATAAAGACCCAAAGTTTCAATCCACCACAGCGAAACATCAACATTGTGATATATAGGTTCGCGATCGCCATCTGACAAACAATTTGGCATTAAACCGCAACAGCAATATTTACCAAACGTTCTCAACAACTCTTTTGCTAAGTCATACCGTCCCGTCGAGAGTGTTAATCCTGGCAAAGCAATTAATGCATCTCTACTGAAGTTCTCCAGCCAAGGATACCCAGCAATTATCGTTGCTCCAGCTATTGACTGACGATAGA
>NZ_JBOFLP010000175.1:0-11143 GCF_051657925.1 Chroococcidiopsis sp. | reverse complement strand
ATAGGTAATCATATACGCCACAGCATTTTTAACCTCAGCTATACTTTTCCCAGCCATCCGCCAAATCCTCATCAATGCATCAGGAGAATAGTTCATCCCCAGCTTACGGAAGAGGGTATCGATCTTAGATATATTCTGTAGTAGTAGTTCTCTACTGGATTTTTTGTGATCACTGCCAAACATAGGGTTTCCCGTTGGCAGCTTGGGGCTTTCTACCTGTTTTGATGAGTTGTTTCTTAACACCATTTCAAGGGGTCGCACGATTACTTTCTTGACCCATGGGGTGTAATTTTTGGTGATGATAATCAATCCTTGAGTTTGTTCATCCAATTGGGCGATCGCCTCGCGGATGGTTTTGCGGTCAAATGGTGTGCCCCGATTTTTGGCAACCCAAGCGTTAAATACCCTCAAGTCAATTTCAATTTCATCTACTTGATTGAGTTTTGCCCGTCGGAGTATCCAACGGAGTAAAAGCGTTGCGGAGGGTCGCAATCCACACATTAAGGCAAATTGATCGTTTTTTTTATTCCAGCTCATTGTTATTATCTAATTACATAGAATTCGATTGATTAGCGGTTAGTAGCTTGATGGGTACTAACCGCTATTGTTTTAGGACTTATACTTTTCAGAAAAGTCGTCGGGAAGCTCATCAACTTTTTCAATGTTCAGTTGCTTGCATAACAATTTAAGCTGTATCAAATTTGGTCTAGTTTCGGTTTTACCTAAAATCCATCTTTGATAAGTTTTTAGTGGTATTTTGCAAGCTTCTGCAAACTCTTTCTGATTAAGATTAGTTCGCTCAATCCTGAGACATTCAATCATTGATTCACTTTGCTTTAACTTCCGATCTCCATGCTTCATTCTACATAAAAAAAGTCAAGTTGACTTTTTTCTTTAAAAAGGTCATAATGACTTTCAGATAAACAACAAAAAACACCAAGCGCCTACAGAACGGCAATTTTGTTATACGCTTGATGCTATTTATTGTCGCATTGCTCAATTGAGCAACCAATGTAAATCAGGCAACATTTATGGATGGAGCAAAATATCAAAGGCGCGATCGCTGTTAAAAGAGACAAATAGCAGAATACTCAGATGTTAATTGTCCTCAGTGTTTTAAGAAGAAGATGAAAAATAGACAAGAAGAAGAAGATAACAATCGCGTGCCATCGCGGTATGACGATTATTATGCGGATGCATACACTGACGAAGATTTAGAAGGATTGGAAGAATTAGATTTTGATACCATAGTCGCGAAACTAGAATCAGGATTTAAACCAGGAGATGAAGATCATGACTTTGGATGAGATGAATGAACCAAAATATCAGATAGGCGATCGCATTGCTAACAAGTTTACAGTTCACGGTTTACTTACGTTAAGTGATGGGTCAACTCGCTATTTTATTCGCCTTGGGGATTCCGATAATACCTTTGTTGCTTCGGAAGATGATCTAGATGAATATCTCAATTTTCTACAGTGCGAGATTGATTGTAGACACTTGCCCTAAAAATTAACCGCCTGATAAGTATCGCGGGAAACGACGATCAACATTCTAAAAATTAACCGCCTGATGAGATTGCTAAGGAATGGCGATCGAAACTCACCACATGAGTCGCGGAAGCTTCCAAACCTTTCGCATGGGTATGTATTGCGCTTTTTAAGTGAAGTAAGCCGATTGTGCTTTTTACATTCTTAAGCCAAAATTACTCATCAAAAAACGCTGACACAGAGCTTATAGAGAGAAAAAGGATTCCCTTCCTTTGGGTGTTTCACAAGCCGATCAGCGTTCTTCCATAACTAACACCCATTATATGTTTAATCGAATACTTGGTTTAGATGTCGGTCGTGGATCGGCTGTTTTGTGCTGTCTGGAAGAATTCCCAAGCAATATCCAGCAACACTATAAGAAGTTACGCAACTCGAAACAATTCTTTAAAATTAAGTGTGACCGTGCTGGGGTTGAGAAGCTACTATCTTTTGCCCCAACGGGCATAGTCTTGGAACCTACAGGCTATTGGTACAGCCAATTTTGGGTAACAGTTGCCCAAAAACATGACATTCCTATTTACTGGATCGGACACAACGATCTCGATAAACAACGCGGTAGTTACGGGTTTGTCAACAAACGAGATGAGGAAGACGCGCTATGTTTGGCTGCATCCTTTTTTGATGACAGATTTGTTGATATTCACGATGAAAAACGATTTCTCAAACTGACCGAAAACTCAGCTATCACCAGGATTAGGGAATTATTTAACGCCAAGGAACAGCTCCAAAAAATTCGCACGGGTTTAATTGCCCAACTTAGGCAAAGATTGAGTTATGAGTTCCCGGAAGCAGCACGCCAGAAGATGAAAATATCGCCCCTTAAAGGTTACACACCGATCATTCATTGGCTGGCTACAGGCATCAAAAACACGCGCTATGACAATAAATATAAGTTATCAATAGCACCAGACTTGGGGATTGCCATTACTGATTACACTCGCGATCATGCTCAAACCATCATTACTTTGGAATTACGCATTACTCAAACCATGAACGCGATCGCCAATGCCATCAAAGCACCAGAATTTGATGCTTATCATGCGGTTTTCGACTGCATTGGATTCGGGCTAAACGTCAGAGCCTTACTGCTTTTTAACCTTTATCCGTTTGAAAAATTCTTGGTTGATGGTAAACCTTGGGTTGAGTATGAACGCTCTGGTGACAAACTGCAAAAACGCCATAAATCCTTGCGCAAGTTTCAGGCTTTTTGTGGTCTATCCTACAGCTACAAGCAATCTGGAGACAAGATAAAACGCAAGTTTCATGGCAACGGGATCATTCGCTCCCACCTCTATATTTGGTCGGTTGCTGTGCTATCTCGTACCAAAAATATCAACCATAATCCGCTGCAAAAAGAATTAAGCGATCGCTATCAAGAACTCCGTTCGTCAGTCAAGGGAAAAGATGCTCTAACGAGAATACTATTCAAGTTAACTCGGATGCTTTTTTACGAGCTGGTAAAAACTTTGACAAGTAGAATAGATTAGAGAGAAACCCCTGGTTAGTTTCTTAGTTCATCTCTTCATCAAGCACGGTTTGCGATCGCTCAATTGTCTCTTCAATTTCTTTAACTGATTCAGGTGGTGAAATTGCTTCAGCTTTGCTTAAATCCTCCACCAACAAGCCACCAACATTAGTCCGCTTATTAATGGCGATCGCTCGGGCTTTAATTTCAGTGATATGTTGCCGCTGTAACTCAATCAGCAAAAGAGCTTGCTCTAATTCAGCTTGATTAGCGATCGCCGTTTTAGTGATTTCTAGTCCCGCGCCACTCACTGAAAAGCGGGTACTGGTCATTACCGCCGTGCCGATAAAGATCGAAAGGATCAAGGCAGATGAGCACAACGCCGATTTCTGATATTCCGAGCATGACAACCACATTTTCTCGATCATCTTTAGCTATAAAAGCAGTGCAACGCTACACGCTTTACCTCTTCTGCTTTTCTCAAGTGAGCCATTTGTGATTCAAAGTCTTTGAAGTTGTGCCAATCCATGACAATACAGCCTAATGATCCTGGTGCGTTAGCATCCAAATGCACGCCGAAATCGCCCCGTTTAGTGCCATTAATAGTAAGCACCTCAAAAGGTGTGATTTTATAGAAGCTGCCACGCACACCCGCTTGATGAGTCAAATCTAATGGTGTCAAATCCACCGCATACTGCAATAATCCCTTGCAATGATAGGTCGGAGGGATTAAACCACCTTTAACGTGTTGAGAGCCGCTTTTTTGCCCATTTACGTGGCTGCTGGTACATGACCACTGATTAACATGACCGCGATCGCTATGGATTAGCGCCAGCAGATATTTATCCAGTCCAGGATCGCGATCATAATGACCAGATAAAATTAGTGAATAACTCATTACAGAAACTCCATCACTACCACGTCAGTAGCACCAGACGGAGCCATCATGAATAATTGTCCAGTCGGAAAATCTTCAATGATTTCCAGCGTCGCACCCGCTGGGATGATATAAGGAGCATTAGCCAAGGTCAATCCAGCATCAAACCCTAAAGCCGCTTGTTTAACGCCCTTGTTACGGACTAATATTCCCTTGCGGCTAGTATTAGCTGGCAATACAGCGGTAGGAGCTACTGTTAAAGCAAAAAGTGCTGGGACAGATTGACTAGTAACGTCCTGTGCATTTGTAGCACTTGATTCCGATTGATAAAGACTCATATTTGGTTCGTATACTTGTAAATCTATAGTTTTAATCCAATCAACGGGGTCAAATTTTAATTGATATCCCAATCGATGAAGAGCAAAAGATTGCAATACAGGCGAGTTTAATAATATTAATTTGCTATCAGAAACTTGTACTTTTCTAAGCGGTAAAGTATCAACGTATTGTGACAAATACCCCGCTTTGTGCCATGTGACGCGACAATCTTGACAACTTGCTAATATTATTAAATACTCGCTTTTAAAAATCATTGGAATCAAAAAAGATTCCTGATTAATAATTTTTCGGCTATATTTTAAGACTAATTTCAAAGCCATAAATTAAGCCAAATAAATTAAATAAGAATACGTTTTTTAGGTAAGTAAATACGACGGATTTTCACACCATATACTTTATTGTTGTCACCAGACCCCTCAAGAATTGAGCCTACTTTTTTAGGGTCACAGACCAAAGCAATATTGGCACCATTATCTAACTTAGCCATGACGCGAATATAACCTTGTCCACCCGCTAATTTGACAGCGTTAGCACCATCTTTAGAGTCAGCATTGACCTCTTTAATTCCGAGATCGCCAGCAATATCTTTGTATTTATTTCTAGGCGCGTAGAACCAATGACGAGTTGATTCAACCATGTACATTACGTACTCTTTTGCGTCTACCTGAGCATCTGAGCCTGGCTCTTTATCATTGCCTAGAGGATCGCCTACAGATTTAGTTGTAGCCATTTAATTTACACTCCTGCATCAGCTAAATAAGGGACAGCACTAATTGTTACTGCGCCGTTGGTAACAGCAAAAGCAATCGGCAATTCAGCGCTAATCGTGCCAGTTAGTGCATCAATATCGTATTGAATTTGCACTTTGTTTTTAGCTTCAGGATCTTCAGGATCAACGTTAGCTTTTTCAAGAGCCTGTAAACGCTGGAAAAGTTCTAAAGTAGCAGAGACTAAAGCAGTTGATTTAACGTCGCCACCAGGAGAAAATATACTCGTAACGTAATCATTGCCTGAAACTAAAAGCTTCCCATCAGCAGCCAAACTAGTAGTGATAGGGGTAACCCATTGCACTTGTACGACTTTATCGCCAGTAAAGTAATTAACAGCGATATTATTGGGGTTAGTTGCTTCAGATTCTTCAAGATCTTGTAGCAATTGGCAAGCAACCAAAGCAGCACCTTCTAGAGTGCTGGCTTGAATTGTGCCAGTACCAGGAGTAAAATTAGCCATATTTTGATTTGATTAGTAAAAAAAGCGAATTTTGTTAGATATTCTTCTGTCTCGGTTCTAACTGTTAAATCAACCGTTTGACAAAGGTTTTGCGGGTCGTGCCTTAAGGGACTGACCGGATCAAACCTTTGATCAATTGCGCTCATTTTTGGGCAGCACGACGAACCATTTTCCTTTTGATTTGTAGCCGCCGATCAACCCTAAGCGTATTCGTCTGATTAACGTAGAAGTTGAATAATTAAGCACTTCGGCAGCTTTATTTAAGGAGACTGCGTGATCAGTCCAATATTCATCGCGATCAAAATCATGTTTTGATTTAAAATTATTTTTCCTCATCAAGACGTACTACCCAATCTGGATTAGTTGATTTGGCTCCTTCAGCAAAAAATCTAGCTACCTTTGGTGCTACTGTGATTTGCTTAAACGGTTGTCCTTTACGTTCACCAATTTTGGTGAAACTATCGGTTAATTGAGCCTCTTTGATATATTGAGATGCTAGTTTAATTATTTTGCTAACTTCTTCTTTGGAAACGGCATTAACAATTAATTTACTATTATCTTTGAGTGTCAGAATCCCTTCAATGGAACCTTTACGCCACTTAAAGTTAATTTTTTTAGCGTCTTCTTTTGTGCCATTAAAATGTGGGATGGTTAAAGAATAATTAGCTTTGCCAATGCTTCCATCAACTTTAACCTCACCAAATTGAACTATTAATTGTGGTCTATGGCTTTCAGGTCTTAATTGCCACCACTCAGGAACCGCGGCAATTGGTTCAAGGACACATTGAGCCTTGAGCATCTCAGCACGAGCACGACAAGCTTCGATTTCTGCCGAGGCAGTCCCTTTGAGCACCGCGATTTGAATTATTTCTGATTTAACTACGCCCTCGATACAGGTAATCTGTTCGACATCAATGGTCACAAATTCCAAGATTTCCACCTCGCTAGTACTGCTACACATACCAACGGTTAAATTGGCTTTCAATTTGTCGTTGACGTAAAGCAGTTCAATCCCACAGTCACCTGGGGGCACTTCCCCGCCGCCACCGACTCCATCGCGTCCATCAACTCCATCCCGTCCATCGACTCCATCACGCCCATCAACCCCGTCTCGTCCATCAACACCATCCCGTCCATCGGTGCCATTTCGCCCATCGGTTCCATTCCGTCCGTCGATGCCATCACGCCCATCGACTCCATCCCGTCCATTGATGCCAGGAGCACCCTGAGCACCAGGAGCACCATCCACCCCGTCCCGTCCATCAATGCCATCCCGTCCGTTAATTCCAGGAGCACCATCAACCCCGTCCCGTCCATTGATGCCTGGGGCACCCTGAACACCTGGGACACCTTGAGCACCTGGGACACCCTGAGCACCTGGGACACCAGGAACACCCTGAGCACCTGGGACACCAGGGGCACCCTGGGCACCTGGAACACCAGGGGCACCCTGGGCACCTGGGACACCAGGGGCACCCTGAGCACCTGGCACACCAGGGGGACCCTGGGCTCCTGGAATTCCTGGGGTAGCTCTAAGTAATAAGATTTGGGCTTCGAGTGCCGCAATTTCTGCTTGAATAAACAAAAACTTCCCGTCCAGTGCCGCTATTTTTCCTTGTTCAGCCGCATTTTGGGCTTGGAGTGCGGCAATTTGCGCCTCTAGTGCGGCTATTTGCGCTTCTATTCCGACTATTTCTGCCTGTGCTGCCGACGCTGTAGCCTGTGCCGCTGTTGCCGTCGCCTGTGCCGCGATTACTTGAGCCTCTACCGCCGCCGCCATCACATACGCCGCCGCCGCTTCAGCAATTGCACCATTAACACTTGCTTGGAGGACTGCCAATTGACCACCGACGGCAAAACTCATCTGTAGGGCTTCGGTTGCCACTGCATAAGCTGTGGTCACCTCAACCTGCAACGCGGCTATTTCCGATTGCAAGAATAAAACTTCACCTTGAACGCCTAAAGCTGTAGTGAATGCTGTTTCCGCTAGTGAAGCTGCACCCACAGCCGTCGCTTCGACAAAGGCAATTTCATATTGCACCGCCGCTATTTCCCCTTGCAGGACACCTACTTGTCCTTGAACAAGGGTTATTTCACCTTGAAGGAAACCCACTTCCCCTTGCACCAGCGTTGCCAGTGAGAGGGCAGAACCCGCCACCCCAGCCACCGCAATGATTTCTCCCTGTACTACCGTTGCCAGAGCTAAAGCAGACCGCGCCACGCCACCGACTACTAATACTTGCCCTTGCACCAGCGTTGCCAGAGTTAAAGCAGAACCCGCCACCCCAGACACCGCGGCAATTTCTGCGTGCAAAATAGTTCCCAGGGCAATTAATTGTCCTTGGGTAGCTGTAGCCAGCGCTAAACCACTTGCCGCCGTTGCTCCTACCGCTACTACTTCAGCTTGCACCACTACAATTTCAGCCTGTACCGCACCAGCTAAAGCTAGAGCGCTAGTTGCTTCTACTGCCACTACTGCTACTTCCGCTTGCAATCCTGCGATCGCCGCCCCCAAACTCGCCGCTAGTGCGCTAATTTGAGCACCAATTGCTGTTAATGCCGCCGCAATCAACGGTGCGGCAACCACGGCAATTAATGCGGCTAGTCCTGCGGTGATGGCGATAATTTCTGCCTTGATCCGCTCGATTTCCCCTTCCAGGTAATCAATCCGCGCCGCCTGCTGGTTGATTAGATTGTAGAGATTAGCTATATCCGCCTTAGTGGCGAGATCTTGGCAATTGTTACTCATGATGGGCAATAGTTAGCCAGATTAATAGATTTGACAGAGATGCCATCTGAGCCGTAACAACAAATTTGGTTGCCACACTCAATGGCACAGGTGCCAGCAGGACAAGATTCACAGGGAGCACAACAAACCACCTCATACTGTGGTGGTGGAGTACCAGGATCAGAACAGATTTGAGCTTTAAAATCGGTGGTAATGCCTGTGGTGTAGATGTTTAAGCATTCTGGGGGGATGTTAAAATTTTGACCGTTGGCATAGCCAATATTGTTAACTTCAATGCGTTCGAGATCTTTGCTTTTTTGAATTTTGAGTGATTTAGTATCAGTTGCTAAACCTGCGGGTAAAACCTGCACTTCGGGGCAAGTTGCCCTAGTCTCTGTCCTGATTTGCGTCCCGTTTTGAGCAAAGATTTTAAACTCGCACTTTGTTTTTTGTTTGGCAGGATCACAAGGGACAAAATCAATTATTTTGAATCCTTGTGATAGACCGATTGAATGTAGATAAGTTGTGCCATTTGCCCAAATTTTTATCTGACAGCCCCAATCTCTTCTTTGATTTGGGGGCAACATCCAAATTCCCCATTCATTGTTAGGCATACAGTTGCCTGACAACACCGGCAATATCAAACAATAATCATCAATCGATGGATAGATAAATGAACAAGCTGAAGTAGTTGGTGATTGCCAGCCAACGAAAGAACTACCATTGCCCCGTACCGCTAGCTGGGTAATTATCTTGAATGAACCTGTACCGATCAGATCATTACTAACTTTGGTGGTGTAGGTTAACCCTGTTCCAATAATTTCCTGCCATGGCTCTGTCCCATAGCGCCAACGAATTTTACCGCCCACATAGGGGCGATAGTTAACGGTGCCGCACGAACTATCTTGGCAGTAACTAGCCATTAGATAATCGCATCAGGGTCAAGTTCGCTGCCTTCGGTGTCGTTTTTGTAAGCTGTAGCGACAAGTTGATACCCGACTTGACTAACGCTATTGCGGATTGCCGCGCGTTTACCTTGATTAGTGACATACACCCCGACAGTATTGTCGTTGTTATCAGTGTTCTGGCTCACGCGCTGTAGTTGAATTAGTGCCCAAAGAATGCGGGAAGCATAAGCATTTTTATTAGCGTTGGTCATAGCACTAACGTTCAAACCAAAGTCCACCCCGCCAATCATGATCGAACTTAGGTTGTTCAGGTCAATCGTCATTAGCTTGGTTGTCTCGTTAAAAGACACGTTTGCACCAAATCTTTGAGCCAAGGTTAAGTCTGCCATAGTCGGTTAAGTATGCTAAGTCTTTTGCTTAGTGTTCCCATTCAACTATTAATAAATGACTTGGTATTCTAGATAGAATACCTAGATATACTGATGGCGAAAACCATTTTCCTCTCTTAGACTTAGGCAATTATTTGTAAATATATTGCTAAACAAGTTGGTTTTTTGTAGCCTCAAAATTGCAAAAGACCAACCTTGTTTTTAAAATGAAAAACTGTAGAAATGGTCAAGCGGCAGTTTGGACTAGTCAATTAATCCGGCAGATGCGATCGCGCCTTCGTTCCCCCCAACAGAGAATGATTTTTGAAATTTCTCTCTACACTGGGGAAAGAATGGGGGCAATTTGTCAGTTACGTGTGGAAGATGTCTATGATCGAAACGGCAAAGTGCTTGGTACAATTACTTTTGCTGGGTCAACACGCAAATCCACAAAACACGGTGCAGCTGCCACCCGTCAGGTGGCAGTTCACCCCGATCTGCGACACCATCTAGAAAACTATCGGCACCCAGCCACAGGCTATTTGTTTCCCACGAATAGTAATGCAGGACATATTACCTATAACGCTGTAGATAATTACTGGAGAAGGATTTTAGGTGATTTGGGAATTAGCGGTTACTCAACCCATAGCTCCCGTCGCTGGGTAATCAACGAATTCAGAAAAGCCGGGATATCCATCGTCACTATTGCCGAGACTATGGGGATGACAATTAGTACTGTGCGTCATTATTTGGATAACGATCCTGTTGATTGTGCCAAAGCGATCGCCACTCTTAACCCATGAAAGATTGTGCGGCAATTGGTTATCAGAATCGGTTGAAGATAATCAACTATCTCGCATCGGTTGAATATTGGGAAACTGTTAAATCAATTACTGAAGCAGCAAAATTCAACGATAGAACTACCGTTTACTGTCACTGCAATAATCTAGTCCGAGAAGGAATTTTAGAAAGTGACCAGATCAAGATTAATGGTCGTCTAACTTGGGTCTATCGGATAAACCGCCATTGAAATTAGTCGCCATCGCTAACACTTCGGCAAGTTCCGCACCGCGATCAATGAGAGCCTGTAACTGCAACGCACGATAGTTAGCCAGTTCACTTATGGTCGATCCTCCCCGTAGATGAATATGCTTTTTTTTACCCCGCCATAAATAGGACAGACGATAGTACTGGGTTGATCGCCTACCTGGTGAATATTTGTTCACGCAGATTGTAGGTTCGGTCTTACCAGAATTTAGATACCGTTGTATAGCCTGCTTTTTAGCGTCGCTACGGGCATTCGGTAGCGACGCATGATCTTTGTCGCTACCAGGTAAAGCATCATAGATTGTGAGCTGATATGACATGGTGCTTGCTCCAATTGAGTCATGATTTACGGGTACAGCAGGTTTTTAGCCAGGATACCCCCGCCAAAAACCCGCGGATTGTTAATCACATCTTAGAGATTTGACCGAGCTAAATCAATGGCTCAAATTGCGTCAGGCAATAGATCTGATCCGCGTATGTCAGGTGCTAAACTCGCCACAAATGTGTGTATAGAACCATCTAGTATCACTGGCAAGAAAATATCATCCGTGTCATTATGCCAGCCATGTTTAAGGCATTCGTGGAGCCAGCCTTTGGGACTGGTAACGCCTTTTTTGTCTTCGGCACATCG
>NZ_JBOFLP010000174.1:0-3358 GCF_051657925.1 Chroococcidiopsis sp. | reverse complement strand
GAAATAGGGGGCGAGGAAACGGCAGGAGAAGCAAGAAACGAAATTTTGTTACAGTTAGTTACTTGGCTCCGCAGCCCTGTTGGGAAAGCAATCTCTCGACCGAGCGAAATTCGGCTGGATGCTCCTTTTTTATCCTTTAGTTTGCGTGGAGCCAGAGATGAGGATGAAGCAACAGTATGCGCCCTTTCTGCCCAGTCAATTGCCCTAGTTCGCGCTTTAGAACACCCAAAAAGTTACTTGATTGTAGATGAAGGATCGCTGCTATTTAAAAACAACGGTTTGGTTCATGCTGTTGCAGAAACGGTAGTTAACGGCGGTAAAAGTGGTATTGGCGTAGAAGTTATCACTCAAGATATTGTCACGATCGCTAAAAGTGCTGCTGGTTCGCAATTTCTCACTAATTTAGGGGTTCGCACGATTGGGGCAATTGAAGAAAGCGATATTGAAGATTTGTCTCACTACCTAAAGAAGCCTCCAGAAATTTTCTATCCCAATGCCCAACAGAGTTTCCAGCCGGACAACATTCTACTGTGTTCCCACTGGTTGCTACTAGCGGAAGGAATCCAAACCCAAGTGAGTCATTTTCCCTCACCAGAGCTGATGGCATTGGTTGCGACTCATCCTCCAGAGCAACGAGCAAGAAAGCGTTATCTCGATTACTACGGCAACTTTTATCAGAGTGTAACCGCATTTGCTCAGGACTATGCCAGAGCTAGGCGATCGGGTGAATCAATGGACGATCTCTGTCCGTCTCAAGGCAGCTCTTTCATCCCTGTTTTTCAAAAAGTGTAGAACGACAATTAATCTCTAATTATTGAGCGTTGAAGCAATGTTTTCAAGTTATAAAATTAGAAGTTTTGTCATTATTGGAATCGCATCTATTTCTACTTTAATGTCTTCTGCGATCGCGCTTGCTGCTGCATTTCCAGATCCACGAGTAGAGAAAACTTTAGATACGATTGAATCCGTAGTGAAGGATAAATCGAATCCCATTGGTAAGTCGAGTATTGACTCACTGTTAAAATCCACATTTGAGAAGATACTAGGACTTGACTGCCCAGGTATTTTGTTTATTGTTGCCCCCGATAGTTGTCCTACTAGCAGTGGCTCTATTTCTATTTCTATAGATTCTGATTCTTCTAAGCCAGCATCGCAAACAGAAACAAAGCGGACTGCCTCGCCACCCACAGATGACATACTCACTGCTAACTCTCACGTTCGAGAGCGAGACTTAGCCAATCTTGATGACCAGGAATTTGCCAGAGAAAGTGCTGCGCCTTATTTGGGAGAAACTGGTAGGCAACAGGTGAAGAAGAGTACGCAGGAGACAGCAGAGCTAATTAAAAGCAATTTGGAATCAGCACGGGAAATACAAACGATAGCCGCAGACTCGCAAGAGTTGACAGTTACGCAGGATGTAATGAAATCTCATGCAAAAGTATTTTCCCAATTAGGAGACATGGCTGCCAATCAATCACGGCTAGAAAGCAAAGTCTATTTGGGAGTTTTGTCACTTCAACAACAGCAGGCTTCTTTGATGCAGCTGTCAGCTAACTTGAGTGAAGGCATCGATGAAGCCAATCGCCACCAACGTCTAGACCAAGATGCGATCGCCATAGCTGCTATGCGTGCGGGTGTCTACCTTCCCTTCCGCCGATTGCAGTCTAGTAACAGTAAATAATATGATTACTCCCTTACATCTGGCTGCTTCTGGAGGGGTAGAACTGCTTGACGAAAGTGCCAAGCAAGCATTCGCTGCCGCACAAGCTTGGAATCAGCTTTGGCAGGTGATTTTTCAACAAAAACAGAACGGGCTATGGACTGCGGTTAATTATATAGCTTCTTGTGTTGTTGCCGTGTCTTTCATTGGTTTTTCCATTTATTTAGTAGAGCAAGTTGTCAATCGCAATGCCATCTTAGTCATGCGGCACTATCTATGGCTAATTACAGCCATGATGCTGCTAGCAAATAACGGGCAACTCCTAGCTGAAATTACCACGGATATGCGCCTATTTACAGCAACTCAAACTCAAATCATTTTTAATATTCAATTGGCTGGAACTTCAGTGGATGAGGCAATTCAAGATGTCCTAGTCACCAACGATGTCAAAGACTGGTTGGGAACGCAGTATCGTGCTTGCGAAATTAAGACTGGGGAGGCACAAATTCAATGTATGGAAGAAGTAGGTAAAGCAGCAAGAGATGTAGTCGAGCGAGCTGAAAGTCGGTTTGGTTCTTTAGGCGGACTAAGGCGACTGTGGGAACGTTTGAGTAACTTTAAAACTGGCTTCTTCGGCAATGGTTTCAATAACCCACTACTAGGAATGTTACTTGGTTCAGCAGCACAATCCGCAGTGAGATGGTTTCTCAAAGGCTGTCAGTGGGCTGCTTCTCATTTGTTTGAACTGGCGATGTTATTAACCGGACTGTACGGACCAATTGCTGTTGCTGCGTCTACTCTGCCTTTACCTGTCCGTCCGCTTTGGGCTTGGTTTATCGGTTACATCAGTACGTCCCTGGCTCTCTGGAGCTATGTGTTGACTGTTGGTTTAATTGCACAGGTAATTGTCATCTCCAAACTTCAGGAAGCTGCTGATATTGGCTTTTTGATTTTACTCGGTCTTGCTGCTCCATTTTTGGCGGGAGCGGTGGCGGCAGGGGGAGGAATGGCAGTTCTACGGGCAATGGGTAGTGGTGCTAGTACGCTAACATCAATTGGATTTAAATTGTTACCTTTCTAATTCTCAGTTTTTTAAAACTAAATAACAGCTATTTTCAAATGAGAATTCCAAAAATTAAGCTAAAAGAAGACGATATCTTGCCAGTATCGGTTGCCATACTTGCTGGCAGTCAAGTCGTGCAAGTATTAGCTCTATTAATTTTGACTTTTAGCTTATACGTGCTTGCTAAACAGCCTCAGCCTACATTGGTACAGCGTAATGATGGTACGGCATTTGTAGCAGAACCACAGCCACAAAATTATCGCGAACCAGAAGTAATTCGTCAATTTGTAAAAGATTGGACAACTCTTCAGTTTACTTGGTCGGGAAAACTGCCTTCAACTAGTGGTAAAGCCACTATCAAAGACGAAGGAATTTTAGTTAATACCTCCTTCGCGATCGGGGAAAAACAGGGAAGTTATGATGCTAAAACATTTTTTGAGAATAGTGATACTAAAGTCCCTACTGTTGCTTATCAATCAGCTTTTCTACTTCCAGATTTTGAGCGTCAACCGTTTTTGCAATTATTGGCAAAGGATTGGATACCGAAAGATTACTTCTCTAGCAACCCTACCACAACTGTTCTCAATTTTGATTTTGTCGGCGAACCCCAATTAATCGATCGCGAACGGGGAATT
>NZ_JBOFLP010000173.1:0-10684 GCF_051657925.1 Chroococcidiopsis sp. | reverse complement strand
CAAAAATTAGTCAGAGTTACAGGGGTGAAAATGTCAGATTCTACATACATCTTTGCTAATTCTCAGCCTTGGAAAACAGTTGAACCCAAAGAATTTGAACTGACAGAAACTGAGCTTAAAGAATTGGCAAGACTCCAAGCAATCGAACGAGTCTTCGATCCAGCTAGTCGCAGGCGAATTCAAGCAACAGGTATTGCTGCAAATTGGCGCTGTCTTGAAGTTGGCGCAGGAGCAGGATCGATCGCCCGATGGATGGCAGAAATTGTTGGAGACGATGGTAAGGTTGTTGCTGTCGATTTAAATACTCGTTTTATTGCCAAGAGCAACCCAGCAAACATAGAAGTTATAGAATCCGATATTCGTCATCTAGCGCTAGAAAGTCAATCTTTCGATTTAATTCATACTCGCTACGTGCTGATTCATGTTCCAGAATTTCAAGTTGCCCTCGCAAAAATGTTAGATTTGCTCAAACCTGGGGGGTGGATTGCGATCGAAGAACCAGATTTTTCTGCTGCTAGAGCGATCGCGGGAAATGAAGCAGCTTGTCAGTCAATGAATCGGGTGAATGAGGCGATCGCCCAAATGTTTGCGAGTAGGGGTATGGATTATGCTTTTGGGATTAGATTGCCTGCAATATTTCAACAGATGAATTTGCAAGATTTATCTGTTGAAAATGATACTCCTTTGGCTCCTGGGGGTTCGGGAATTGCTACAGTTATGAAAATGTCTGCCGAGCGATTAGCAGATAAATATATTGCTACAAATAAAGCAACACGAGAAGATATCGAGCGGTATTGTCAAATTGCTGAAGATCCGCAGTCATGGGCAATTTATTATTCAACTATCGGGGCTACAGCTAGGAAAGCAGTTTAGCGATCGCAGATTAACCAAAAAGGTGCGATCGGCTCATGACAAAAGCCTGTCAACGGACACTGAAATATCTGAAAATGCTAATGGTGTAATGATTCCTGCCTCAATCGTATTTGCTTCAAGATACTTACCATTTTGAGGATTTCTAAATACAATAAGTTGGCGCGCAGATAAGCTTAAAACCCAATATTCTTGAATTTCAGCCGTTGCATAAATTGCAGCTTTAATATCCAAATCTTTTTTTAAGCTTGTCTTGGCAACTTCTATAATCCAGAAGATGTCATTAGGTATAGGATGGCGATCGTTGTAGGATGATTCTGGCAATCTCACAATCGCGATATCGGGTTCGGGTTCGGAGTTAGCCAGGGTAATGGGTCCATTGAAGCGTACATCAGCCTTACCGAACAACAATTCCTCTAAGTACTTCGCGCCTCGTTTTGCTGTAGAGTAATGGATCGGCGTTTCTGGACTCATCTCAACAATTTCACCCGCTAGCAATTCCACATGGCGATCGCGCAGAATACCTGCTTCAATCATGCGATGATAGTCTTCTACAGACCATTTAGCTAGCGTTTTCATAGCAGAATTGCTGAGAGTATTGCGAGCTGATTTAGTTCAATTTTATAGTTTCTGGGTTGAGAAGCTGAATGACTTACAAGAAAAATCGCTCATAATCATCGTGACTACCAATCCAGAATCATGTTACTGTGTCGCCTTCTAATACCCCCAGCGCTCGATAATCTCGCGTGACTCTGACAAACCAAATTCCTTCCTGGCTGTTGATGCACTTGAAACGCAAGGACGGATGAAATGGATTCTCTGCCCACAACTGATATGCTTTCCTAGCAGTCTGCCTAATATTGCCGCTCAACCGTCGATACTCAGTCCAAAAGGAGGGAAGGACAGCAGACTTCATAGCTGCTCGTAGTCCAGTGCAGTCGCTTGCCCTTCAGCAATTTCTTGTTTGGCGCGTCTTGCAGCAGCAACAAGCTTTTGTTGTGTGCGTTGGAAAGATTCATTCCAGCGAATTTCATCTTGTAAGTCGTCGATATACTCTCGAAGATGCTCTACAATCCGCTCTTGTACATCCAGAGGTAAAGACTCCATCATTTTCGTGACCGTAGTAATCGCAGCGGATGACATAGTGGCTTTTTCTCATGTAATACTGTGTTTTTTAAAGCTAGCACCAATCGCAGCCTGCCTACTCGTTAGCTATTTCTATATCTGAATCAGCGTCGCAATTGTCCTATAAGTTCTATAAAACTTTTGACTTCAACAATAATTTTTTGAGTTTTGTTTTCGGTACTAACAAATTGTTTTGTTTTCGGTACTAACAAATTGTAATGTTAAAGGATGAGTCAGTGCTTTCAACTCAGTGCAATTTTAGTCCACTTCATGGGTGTTGCCCATACCCCATTTTTGAAAAAGCGATCGCCACTTTGGACAAACCCTACTTTCTGGTAAAAGCCTACTGCCGCATCAGACGATTTAACAGTGATTTCATTAAGATCTTTGCTGCACCGAGTGAATAGCTCTTTACCAATTCCTTGCCTAGCAAATTCTCTTCGGACAAACAACAACGATAGATGATTTCCTCTCCGAAATGCAATAAAACCGACAACGATTCCATTCCAGGTAGCAACCCACATTCTCTCGCTACTCAAGATTCTGTCTCTTAATTCTCCTGGGTCACAAATTTGTGTCCATTCGGTAACACTTTCTGGTGTTCCGTCTGTGAGTTCCCATAGATCCGCAGAAGCCCACATGCAAGCACTAATTTGTTGCTCATCTCCAAATTCTGGCGGTCTATAGGTAACTGCGTGCATCATTGTGAGCTAATAACCTTGCGGCAATATTGCTTTAAATATCAACTAAGTAATACAACAGCGCCAAAACAATTAAGGCGTGCTGCGACTGAGATTTTTGGCTTTATAAAATGTTTCTAAACTATCGCGATCGCCAACAAATCTCCAGTGCCAAGGTTCGTAATTTACCCCTTGCGAGTTATTCTTGGGAAAAGACATTTCAAAGTGAAATCGCGCTGCATTTGCCTCTAACCATCTAAAGGCTTTCGTCTTCTCAAAATTGGTATTTAAATTTGTTGCAGGTGTATTACCATCACCAATATCTACAGCGTAACCTGTATGATGCTCGC
This sequence comes from Chroococcidiopsis sp., assembly GCF_051657925.1. Classification (NCBI taxonomy): domain Bacteria; kingdom Bacillati; phylum Cyanobacteriota; class Cyanophyceae; order Chroococcidiopsidales; family Chroococcidiopsidaceae; genus Chroococcidiopsis; species Chroococcidiopsis sp. Next base: position 7,659 of record NZ_JBOFLP010000173.1, on the reverse strand, counting down.
TGTAGCCTGGAGGGGCGCTGACTTCGGCACGTTTGGTTACAGATTGCCCTCGTTCTGCCTTAGTATCAAAATAAATATGCTGCTGATCTTCAACGGAACGGAAAGCGGAAATTGGGGCTAAATTTACTCCTGAAGCTCTAGCCGCTCGTACCATCGCCTGAAACTCTTTGGCAGCGGCTTGACGCAATCTCATCGAACTGCCTGGTAGAATTGGCGCGAGTTCTGCTTCTGGGGCTTCTTGATAAGGTAGATGTCCTAAAAGGTTGTCTGAATTAGCGGGAGAAGGATTGACTGCTACTGGTGTTTGTGGTGTTGCAGGGCTAGAAACAGTCGGACTAGGAGAAACAGTAGGTATAGGTTGAGTGACAGTGTTTTGTGATGGGGTAGAGGTAAAGTACCATAAACCAGCTCCTACTGCGACCGCACCTACAACCAGCAAGCCACCAATTAAATAAATCGGCTTCCCACTGGAAGCACGATTAGGTGAAGTACCAGAATTAGGAGGGGCTGCATCCCGCAAAGCCTCTGGAATATCATCGGGCGATCGACGATTTGCAGAATTTGAATGCTTTTGTCGCTTTCTCGATAAGTCAGCGTTATCCACAACTCACTCCTTAGTGTTCGCCCCGCCAGCTTTAAGTTTACAACTGGCAATTGTAAACTTAAGACCGATTAACGGCTAAGTATCGATCTTGTAAACTGCACTAGTCCATTATTCCCCATTCCCTACTAATTCTTTCAGAAGAATAATTTTCTTTTCGTAATGCAGCTTTTGATACTATACGCTCAACTGATCGGCTTGGTTTTGTTAGGATTTTTTGCCAGCAGCAAAATACCTCAACTCTCTCCCCATACTCTAGGACAATTTCTGTTTTGGATTGGAGTCCCGATTAGTATTATTGCCTTCTTGCGCCAAGCTGACTTATCGGGTGCTATTTGGATCGCACCTATATGCGCTTGGATAGCTATTTTACTCGGAGCGGGTTTAGCTTGGGGGTGGATTCAGTTTTTTGGGAATAGGGCGCAGGGAGCAGGGAGTCGGGGGAAGAGAGCAGAGGAGCAGAGGGGCAGAGGAGCAGAGGAGCGTCAACCGTCAACCGTCAACCAACTACCAACTACCAACTACCCATTATCAACTACCCATTACCCATTACCTACCCAAGGCAGTTTTCTACTAGCAGCAATGGTAGGAAACACGGGTTATATTGGATTTCCCGTCGCTTTGGCGGTGGTAGGGACGCAGTATTTTGGCTGGACGCTGTTTTACGATCTTTTAGGATCGACTTTGGGATCTTATGGTTTAGGTGTAGTACTGGCGGCGCGTTTTGGTAAGGGAGTTAGCGATCGCACTTCACTTATCCAAGCAATACTAGTTAATCCTGCTTTGTGGAGTATGGGGTTTGGCTTGTTATTTCGTCAAGTTGCCTTACCTGCTCTAGCAGAATCAATTTTATCCAGTTTGGGTTGGAGTGTAGTTGCTCTATCGTTAGTTCTTATCGGGATGCGCTTGCAACATCTCAAGTCTTGGCGCAATTTACCCAAAGCCGCAGTTAGTTTGACGATCAAAATGTTGATCGTTCCGTTAGTTGTAGGTAGCGTCTTATCTCTATGTGGTTTTACAGGCGCACCTCAACTGGCGATCGTTTTACAAATGGCTATGCCTCCCGCTTTTGCTACTTTGGTAATTGCCGAAGCTTACGATCTCGATCGCGATTTGGCTGTGACGGCTTTAGCACTCGGTTCTGCAAGTCTGTTGCTGACTTTGCCATTGTGGTTGTGGTTGTTTGGTGTTCGTTAGAATCGCGTTATTGCAAAAGTTTTATTTCGGATGTCGCGCAAAGACGCAAAGGCGCAAAGAAAGACGCTATTTGACTTTGCTCAACTGGCTCGGTAAGCTTTGGGTGTCATGCCTGTGAATTGACGAAATTGTTGGCTGAGATGGCTGTGGCTGTTAAAGCCGGATTGTAGAGCGATTTCGACTACCGATAGGTTTGTTTGTTTTAATAACTGTTTTGCTCGTTCTACTCTTTGCTGGAGCAGGTATTGATGGGGAGAACTTCCCAGAGATTGCTTGAATAGGCGGCTGAAGTGAAATTGACTCATTCCCAGAAGTTGAGCTAAATCTGCCAGTTTAATCTCTCGATCTAGATGAGCGTTGATATATTCTGAAACTTGCAGTAATCTACGATCGCCTAATCCTCCTTCATAAAGTGCTACACGCGGTTGAGTTGTGGCATAGTCGCGGAGTAAATGCACTGTTAGCAGGTTGGCTAAAGATTCGACATAGAGGCGATTCACCCAAGCATCGTTTTGATGGAGTGCCGATCGCAACATCATGGCGATCGACTCGATTTGGGGGTTACGTACCCGAAATTCCGGTACGATCTCAATGCCAGCAGGATCGATTTCGATCGCTTCTTTTGCTACTTGTTGCAAGAATTGGGGCGGAATTTGGATGTGTAAGTAGCAATCCTCGCCTTCTGATTGATAGGAAGAAGGGAGATGAGCGGGGGTGATGGAAATATCGCCTTTAGTATAGAGTCCTACGTAACGACGATCGCCCATAATTTGATGCAAGCGATTGGGTTTCGTCGCCAGACATACGGCGATCGCGTGTTCTGGCAAGGCGAAATGTTCTATTCCTCCAGGGGGTTGCTGAAATTCTTCAACAATAATCGATTCCCAACCTAAATTTTGACTCGATGCGATCGGTAATTTGGGATCGCGTGTTGGAGCGTGCGATGCTTTTGTCATCTGTGCTTAAACCCCCTGCAAAACTTACCGCAAGAATTTGACAGTCGCGCAAGATTCAAATAGATCGAAGCTTCGAGTTTCCCTATTCTGTAATTGTAACGGCAAAGTTACAGTATGTAACGCCAAAATTAACTGCCCAAGTTTCAGTGAAATTTTAGGAGATTGAGATGCTGCTAAAAAAGTATGTAAATGGGGATAATTGTCAACCAATCGATTTAGTAGAGGCGAGAAAAAGTATGGCGATCGCCAATATTCTCAATCAGCTCGATCGCGCCTCAGTTGCTAGTTGGTTATTTCTAATTGGCTCGTTAATGTTTGTATTTGATGCCATATTAGAAATTTCTAAAGGTATTACTGTGTCTGCCGTTTTACATTTCTCAGCTAGTCTTATATTCACAATCGGCTCTGTTCTTTTTATGCCCGATCCTACCCAAAGTTAGTTCGACAAAATTTTAACTCTACAACTTTTTCTACTTCCTACTCCCTGCTCCCTGCTGCCTGCTCCCTGCTCTACAGTTCCAGATATTTTGTCATGACTTCTCACACCATTCGTTCCAACATTCGGGCTGAAATTCAGGAGTTTCTCAAACTCGCCGTTCCTTTAGTCAGCGCCCAACTTGCCCAATCTGTCACGGGTTTTGCCGATACAGTAGTCATGGGTAGGTTGGGACAAGAAACTCTAGCCGCAGGCGGATTAGCCTCCATCACGTTTATGACGTTGTTAAATACCGCAACTAGCATAGTGGTAGGAGTTAGCCCCCTTGTAGCGGTAGCGCATGGCGCAGGAGATAAATCGCGAGTCACGCAGATAACGCGCCAGGGGTTATGGATATCGGTGGTTCTGGCAATTGCTCTGATGCCGATTGTCGGACATTTGGACGCGCTGATGCTTCAGCTCGGACAATCCCCTCAAAATGCTTCTTTAGCAAATGAATATCTGGATGTAGCACTTTGGGGAATATTTCCAGCTTTGGGGTTTACCGTACTCAGAAGTGTCGTAGCTGGCGTATCTCAGGCACGTCCGGTCATGGTTATTGCGATCGCTTGGACGCTGTTTGATATTGCAGGCAATTATATCTTGGGTCTAGGTATGTTTGGTTTTCCGCGCCTGGGACTGATGGGTTTAGCACTGACTAGCGCTCTCAGTTTTTGGGGTAGGTTTTTGTCTTTAGCTGTCTACATACTCTGGCACAAGCAACTTAGAAATTACGGTATTTTTCAGGCATTACATCGAATTAGACCGCGCATTATTTGGGAATTGCTCTGGCTGGGCGCGCCGATTGGGATAGCGACAGCTATAGAATACGGTTTGTTTAATATCGTCACGCTCCTTATGGGAACTTTAGGAACTGAGATTTTGGCAGCACACCAAATCGTTTTACAAACTACAGTCGTTTTTTACATGATTCCCTTGGGGATGTCATACGCGACAACAGTGCGAGTCGGTCAATGGCTCGGACAGCAAAACTTAAAAGCAGCCAAACGAGCTGGATACGTCAGCATGATTTTGGGTGCTGGCTCGATGACACTCATGGCGATCGCGGTGTTACTCTTTCCCCAACAGATAGTAGGATTATTTATCGATCTTCGCGACCCAGCAAATGCAAACGTTTTATCAATTGCTGTTCCTATGCTGTTTGTCGCAGCTTTGGGAGAAATTGTAGATGGAGTGCAAAGAACTGCTAATGGCGCACTGCAAGGGCTTCAAGATACTCGCGTTCCAATGTTACTAGGCTTTTTAGCTTACTGGGGAGCTGGGTTAACGAGTGGTTGTCTGCTAGGGTTTCAATTTGGTTTGGGTGGTGTAGGGTTATGGATCGGACAGTCAATTGGGCTGGCGATCGCATCTATTGCATTTATCTGGCGGTTTCGTCAACTATCTTCCCGCAAGCAATTACAATATTCTCTCTGTTCCTGTACCCCAAATTCTTAACTTGTGGACAACATCCATCCCTACCCGACTCCCGCCTCCTGATGTGATGCAGCTAGTTCCGCAATATTCATCTTTTCGTATGGCTCAAACGGTTGGTGAATCCAGGGACTATCGGGTAAATAATCGACGTAATAATCTGGGACAAACACAGAACAGCCTTTGTACCACAAAACAGCGGTGCGAATTTCTTCCACTTCTGTAGCAAACTGCTCTTGCAACCAAGGGATAGTCTGCTGTAGCGTCGCGCCAGAGTCCACCAAATCGTCAACTAAGAGAATGCGAGAACCTAATTTATCTGTTGTCATGGTTAAGTGACGGGAGACGACGAGACTACCTCTTTCTTGCTTACCCGCACCCACATAAGATGAAGTCGCTAAAATCGCTAGCGGCTGTTCGTAGATCCGGGAAAGAATATCGCCTACCCGCAAGCCTCCCCGTGCGAGACAGACAATTTGATTGAATTGCCACTGCGACTGATAAACCTGGACTGCCAACTTCTCAATCGTGCGGTGGTAGTCCGACCAAGAAACATAAAGATCTGACATAACGGGTACAATTTAGCGCTAATACTAGATGGCAGAGTCATTTATTCTAAACTTTTCCCATCTCGTTTATGCATAATTCCTCCCCTAAGAGTGATTCTGAAGCAACATCTTTAAGTGACAAGTTAGACTTAAAAACCAAACTTGCCTATGGTGCAGGGGATTTGGGACCAGCAATTGCTGCTGGGATTGGTGGATTTTTTCTGCTAGTTTTTTTTACAAATGTGGCTGGCATTCCCGCAGGGTTAGCAGGCAGCATTTTGCTGATTGGCAAAATCTGGGATGCAGTCAACGACCCAATTGTAGGAGTACTGACCGATAAAACCAAATCTCGCCGCTGGGGTCGTCGTTTACCTTGGTTATTGTACGGAGCAATTCCCTTTGGAATTTTCTTCTTCTTACAGTGGACTGTACCGCGCTTTAGTACTGAGCCTACCAGCCAAATGTGGAGCTTGTTTTGGTATTACGTGGTCATTGGGGTAGTGTCTCAAGTATTTTATACTGTGGTCAATTTGCCTTATACGGCAATGACTCCAGAACTAACTCAAGATTATGACGAGCGGACGAGCTTGAATAGTTTTCGCTTTATTTTTTCCATTGGTGGCAGTATTTTCTCGCTAATTTTGGCACAAATTGTTTTTTCTACAATTAGCGATCGCCAGCAACAATTCTTTGTTTTAGCAGCAGTTTGCGCGGTCATTGCAACTTTATCACTCTATTGGTGCGTTTACGGCACGCGCGATCGCATTTTGGCATTTGAAGCCAGACGCACGGCAGTTGAAGAACCCCCAGCTTTACCAATTAGAGAACAATTTAAAATAGTTTTTACCAACAAACCTTTTTTATTTGTGATTGGAATTTACCTCTTTTCTTGGTTAGCAGTGCAAGTTACAGCTAGCATTATTCCCTATTTTGCTGTTAACTACCTAAAACTCCAAGAATCACAAGTTCCCACAGTTTTAATTGCCGTGCAAGGAACTGCAATTGTCATGCTGTTGGTATGGAGTCATTTAAGTAAAAAAATTGGCAAAAAAGTAGTTTATTTTATGGGGATATCTTTATGGATTTTAGCTGCAATCGGACTATATTTCTTACAGCCTGGTCAGTTAGGATTGATGTTTGCCTTAGCAGTAATTACAGGCATGGGAGTATCTACAGCTTATCTAATTCCCTGGTCGATGATGCCAGATGTGATTGAATTAGACGAACTCAATACCGGACAGCGCCGCGAAGGAATTTTTTATGGTTTTATGGTGTTGTTGCAAAAATTCGGTTTAGCTTTTGGTTTGTTTTTAGTTGGAAACGCCTTGCAAGCATCTGGGTTTAGAGAAGCAGCGGCGGGACAAGAATTACCAACACAACCAGAATCGGCATTATTTGCTATTCGCCTTGCAGCTAGTATTTTACCCGTAATTTTTCTGATTGGTGGTTTAGTTTTGGCATATTTTTATCCCATCACTCGCGAGATTCATGCTGAGATTTTGTTGAAATTGAAAGAGCGAAAGCAGGGTAATGGGTAATTAGTAATAACTCCAGATGTGATATTTTTCTTAGCCACGCCAGTTTGCAAGAGCGGGGGACACCCCCGCACGCGACTGGCTCCCTTTTTTAAGGGAGTTGGGGATCGTAAAAATCAGTTACCTCATCAGAATATCCCCCCTAGCCCCCCTTGAATAAGGGGGAAAAAAGAAAGCTGTGCATCACATTAATAGATATTTATTTTCAGACTACATATCTACTCCCACTCGATAAAATTAAACTAGAGATACCAACGTAGATAGTGCTATGGAAACTCTCACAGAACAAAAGTGTACTGCTTGCAGAAAGGATGCACCGCGAGTCACTCCAGAGGAAGAGGCACAACTCAAACCGCAAATTCCCGATTGGCAGATTGTTGACGTAGAAGGAATACCACATTTAACCCGTACTTACAAATTTCCCGATTTTCAAACTGCTTTGAAATTTACAAATCGCGTGGGTGAAATCGCTGAGGCGGAAGGACACCATCCCGCATTACTAACCGAGTGGGGTAAAGTCAAAGTCAGTTGGTGGACTCATGCCATTTCTGGATTGCACAAAAACGACTTTATTATGGCAGCTAAGACTGACGAGATTGCCGCTCAATTTAATTGAAAAATAATACATTGAAATAAAAAACCCCGATCACGATCAGGGTTTTTTGCGGGCGGGTTTGTTGATATCTTGGCTGTGAAACAGAGATTGTTGGTGAAACCCGCCCCTACCGGATCTCTTGCCACCCTTAAAAAGGGGGGTTGGGGGATCTAAACTAGGGCAACCATTCGAGAACGGCTTCTTCCTTAGTATTAGTATTGCGCGAAGGTGTTTCGCGGTTGAATTTCATGTGGATCGAACGAGTTTGTTCGCCATCAGCAGCCACAGCCATAATTGGGTAGTCGATTAACCCATCTT